>QKCE01000028.1 GCA_003245785.1 Spirochaetales bacterium
CACGACCGCGCCGGGACGGCTCGGCCGGGTCGCCTTAGTCCTCGATTCCTCCGCTCCCCCCGCCTCGGCGACCGGCGCCGGGACCGTCGACCTCCTCCTTACCTTCGACGGCGGCTCCTTCGCGACGGCCGCGTCGGACGAGACCGGGAATTACCGGGTCGCCGGAAACGGCCTCCGCCCGGTCGGCGCCTCCGAGGCGTACCGCGGCGCCGGCGCGGCGTCCGCCACGGCGGGGCAAACGGGGCTTTCCCTCTCGGGCAAAACGGGTTCCCTGTTCGGCGGCGAGACGGCGACCGGTTCCTTTACGATTGAATTCTGGATGCGGCCCGCTTCGGCCGAAAACGGCTCGGAGCTCTTCAGCTGGCAATCCTCCATCACCGAGGGCGGCGCCTCGCGCTTCCAGTATGCCCGGGCCCACGTGGCGGGAAACCGTATGCTGTGGTCCTTCTCGAACGTGTGGTCGAAAAACGGGGCGGGACTGCCGGACGTGACGCTCCGGGGTGCCTCCGCCCTGATCCCGGGCGCGTGGTCCCATCACGCCGTGTCCTACGACGCGGACAGGGGCGCCCTTTCTTACCGGATGAACGGCAAGCTCGAGGCGATCCGGTATCTCACCGACGACGGGACCGAGCGCGGTACGGTGTATCCTTCCCGGTTCGGGCGCGCGGCCAGGATCGAGATCGGCTCGAACTACGCGGGCCTCCTCGACGAGTTCGCGATCGTGCGGGCCTGCGCGGACCCGGAAAGCCCGGAAGATTACCGCAAGATTCTCGACCGCTACGGCGCCCGGTCCGGGCGCTTCGTATCGGAACCCGTGGATACCGGCGGGGCGAAATCGCGGCTGATCTCGTTTTCGGTCGACGAGCTTACCCCCGGCGATTCGGGAACCGCGTATTTCGTCCGCGTGGCGGACGAGATGTGGAATTGGACCGAGAACGATCCCGCGTGGATTCCCGTCGCCCCGGGAAAGGGCGTGGTCGCCCCGGAGGGCCGCTTTTTTCAGGTCGCCGGCGAGCTCTACCCCGCGGGCGACGGCGCGAAAAGCCCGACGGTGACCGAGGTTTCGGTGACCTACGAACGGGACTCCCCCGCCTGGCCGCCGACCAAGGTCTATGCGGAGCCGGGGGACTCCGCGGTAAAATTGAGCTGGAAACCCTCTCCCGACGCCGATACGGTCGGATATCTGGTATACTATGGCGACCGCCCCGGCGAATATCTCGCCGAAGGTTCGCCCGTAAACGTGGGGGACTCCCTCACCGCGACGATAGGGGGCCTCAAGAACGGCAGGGCCTACTACTTCTGCGTCGCGGCGTACGACCGGGCGGGATCTTCCTCGCCGGGACCCCTTTCCGCGGAAGTCGGCGCGCGACCCCGGGTCGCGCCGGTAACCGCGTCCCCTTCAGGGGCGAATCAATGACGCGGGACGGGTTTCGCGCGATCGCACAGGAGCTGGCATGAACGAACAATCGACGATAATACTCAAAAGGGCCAGCGACGCGCTCGTCGCGAGGGATTTCGCCTTCGCGGAAAAGCTTTTGCTGAATCTCGCGAAGCAGGAGGGCGATAAGAAGGAAACCCTCGATCTGCTCGGGACCACCTACCTCCGTTCCGACCAGTATCAGAAGGCCCTTTCGGTGTACCGGAAGCTCGCGGACTTCGAGCCGGACAACGTCGACATAATGAACAACCTGGGCGTCATCTACCGCAGGCTTGGCATGTACGACGAGTCGGTGAAGATTCTCACCGAGGCCAAGGCCACGGGCAAGGATTTCGAGACGGTCCTTTACAACCTCGGGAATACCTGGAAGCAAATGGGCAAGTACCCCGAGGCCGCGCTCTGCTTCTCCGACGTGATCGAGAAGAAGCCCGACGACGTGCTGGCGTACAACCACCTGGGCAGCATCCATGCCCTGAGCGGCCGGCACGACCTGGCCCTGCAGGCCTATCGCCGGGGACTCCAGATAGACCCCAACCACCCGTTCATCCATTACAACATGGCCCACAGCTACGAGGCCCTCATGAGGCCCGACGAGGCGGTGGCCGAGTACCAGGCGGCCCTGAAGACGAAGCCGGGCTGGGTCGAGGCCCTCCACGACCTCTCCCAGCTCTACGCCCGCAAGGGAGACGACTCGGGCAACGCCGCCACCCTCCGGAGAATCCTCGCGGTCAACCCGAAGGACTCCATGGCGCTCGCGGAGATGGGCCAGCTCTCGTTCCGCTCCGACCGCTTCGACGACGCGCAGCTCTGGTTCAGGAAGGCCGTCGAGGCAGAACCCTCGAACGTGCAGGCCGTGCTTTCCCTCGTGCAGGTGCACGAAAAGCGCGGCGACAACGAGGGCGCCCTTAGGGAACTCAAGCGGCTGGAGCGCGAGCACCCGGAGTCCGTCGACATCCTCGTGCATCTCGCCCGTTATTACGTGAAGACCCAGGACTACCCCGAGGCCCGCTCCCTCTTCTCGCGGGTCAACCGGCTCGACCCGGACAATATCGCCTCCCTCAGGCTTCAGGGGCGCATGTATACCCAAACCGGCGAGAGCGACCGGGCGCGCCAGTGCTTCACCAAGATCCTCACGATAGATCCCTCGGAGATCGACTTCCGGGTCGACCTGGCGGACCTACTCCTCCAGTCCGGGAAATTCACCGAGGCGGAAGAGCAGCTCATCGAGTACCTGAAGGAGCGGCCCCGGGATTTCATCGTCAAGATTTCCCTTGGACAGCTTTACGAGAACATGGAAGACCCGGAGAAGGCCCTCAAGGTATACAACGAGGTGCTCGCGACCGACCCGGACAACCTCGAGGTGCGCGAGGCCCTCTCCCAGCTGTACCAGCGCACGGGAAAAAATACCGACGCGGTGCGCTTCGCCGACGAGATCGTCAACATGCAGGGAAAGCGCGGCAACGACGACGACCTCAACAACCTGTCCCGCTCCCTGGACCTTTACGAGGACGCGGTCTCGAATTACGGCTCGAAAAACCCCGGGGTGATGGGCCGGAACCTCGGGCTTCTCCGTTCCCGCCTCATTACCGAGGAGGAACGCCCCATCGAGGAATTGCCCCCCGAGGCCCTCTCCCTCGCCCTGGCCGACGGCTTCATTCCCGTCGACGAGGACTCGGACATGCTATCCCTTCTCGAGGAAGACGAAATCGTCGAGGAAGGCGAAATGCCCTTCGACGAGATCCTGGCCTCCGAGGACGAGCAAGACGAGGAGCCCGAGGAAGAGCCCGACCTCGACGATCTCGTGAGCTTCGAGGAACCCCTGGAAATACCGAACGCCCGGGCCCCGAGTCCCGACGCGGGCTTGCCCGGGGGCGAGGACGAGGATATAGAGCTCGGTTCCGTCGGCGCCTCGCCGGACAACGACGAGCTTCTCCTGGACGAGGCTCCGGAGGATTTCTCCGAGCCCGCTTTCGAATCGGGGCACCCCGACGGCGAGGGGTATCCCCCGAACCGTGAACCTTCCCCCAAGGGCGGCACGGATTCCCCGGAGGGCGGCATACCTCCCCGCCGAGATTCGCCGAGCCAGGGCGACCCGGGAGAGCCTTTCGCCCCGCCTTCCCCACGGGGACCCGCTCCGGCGCAACGCCCGGAACCGGCGGGCTTGCCCCCGGAATATCCGCGGTCCCCGGATTTCGCGCCCGAGGACCTTGCCCCTCCGGAATTTCCCCGGTCCGCCGCGCCGAAACCGGAATCGCCCCGGGAGCCCTTTCCCGGAGCGGAATCCCCGGAGGACTTCTCGCCCTTTCCGGACGGCCAACCCGAAGCGGACATGGGTTCCCCGAAGGGACGCCAGGTCCCGGAAGGGCGGTCGAGTCCCCTCAGTCCGGAGCCAAGGCCTTCCGGGGAAGATTCGGCGAGCCGCGCGGAACGCCTCGCTGACAAGCTGGCGGACGCGATCTCGAAACTGGCCGACCGTGCGCCCCTCCCGCCCCAGGCGGAATCGGCGCCCGAACCCGCTGCCGACGACGGCACGCCCGAGGACCTTCGCCTTTCGCAGGATAAAACGCCCCGGGACGAGCCGTCGCCGGACGAAGCGCCCGCCGACGGCGGAATCGAACCCCCCGGTGCCGAGGCTGCCGAAGGCGAGCCGGGCGACGGGGCTGCCGATGCCGAAATTCCTGGAGACGAGTCCGCGGACGGCTTCGGGGAAGAATCCCCGGATGCGGGGGAAGCTGCCGATACGGAAGCCGGCGAACCGGGAGACATGGAGCTCGAATCCGGCGAGGAGCCGGGCTTCGGAGAAGGCGAGCAATTCCCGGCAGACGGGGAAGTTGACCTTTCGCCCGAGGCCGAGGAAACCGAAACCGCAGACGAAGATACGACAGTCGCTGAAGAACCGGCCGCCGAAGAATACGGGAAACCCGAGGAGTCTCCATTGGACGGGGCGATGCCGGAGGGCGACGAAATCGCCGCCGGCGAGGGCGATGCTTCGGTCGAACCCGTTTTCGGGGATGAAGCCTTTGGCGAGCCCGAAGCCGGAGAGTCGACGATGGAGCCGGAACCGCCCGCCATGTGCCCCGACGCCGAAGCGGAGCCCTTGCTTCGCCCCGACCTTCCCGCCGGGTCCCGCCTTCTCCGAGGCGCGGATTACGAGAACGCGCTCTCCGGGCTGGACAGTAAATCGATCATCGGCCTTTTCGGCTTCTTCAAGAACGCGACCCTCTCGTTGCCGGACCGGCACCTGTCGGATTACCTCCTGAGCGACGAGCGGGTGAAGCTCGAATACGTTATCGACCGGCTTTCGGGGAAACCGGGCCTCCACGCGGACGGCCGGGTCGACGAAATCCGGCGCCGCCGGGGCTTCTCCACCCGCTCGGGCGAGGGCCTCGGGGAAACCATAGGCTTCCTGGAAAATCTCGTCGGCGACCTCCCCGATCCGGGCCTGGCCGTTACCCTTCGGAACAAGCTCGAGCGGATTCGGGAGAAGGTGGATGGGGGAAAGTGACCGGGACCCCTACGACGTCGCGATAATCGGGGCCGGGGTATGCGGCGCCTCGGTGGCGCGCCTCCTTTCGCGCTACCGGATTCGCTCGGCCTTGCTCGAGCGCGAGGAGGACGTGTCCTTCGGCACCTCCAAGGCCAACTCCGGCATCGTCCACGGGGGCTTCCACCATTCCTCGGAATTCCTGAAAACCCGGCTCGAGGTCGCCGGGGCCGCCCGGTTCGACCGCCTGAAGGAAGAGCTGGGCTTTCCCTTCGAGCGCTGCGGCATCCTCGTCGCGGCGACCCACCCGGACGAGCTGCCCGCCATAGAGCACCTTCGGGAGCAGGGCATCGCGAACGGGATCCGCAACCTGGAACTCTGTTCCCGGGAACGCATGCTCGAGCTGGAACCGAAACTTTCCCCCGAGACGTGCGGCGGGTTGTACGCACCTGACGGGGGGATCGTGGAATCCTACCGGTACGTCTTCGCCCTGGTGGAAAACGCCCGGGCCAACGGCACGGAGCTTCTCACGGGCTTCGAAGCAGTCCGGGCGACCCGGTCCGACGGCATCTGGACCGTTTACGCCGCGGACGGCCGGTCGATTCGCTGCCGGTACGCGGTGAACGCCGCCGGCCTCTACGCGGACGCCGTCTCTGCCGCCTTCGGCGCCGAGCAATTCACGATAAAACCCCGGAAGGGGGAATACTTTCTCCTCGACAGGCTCGCCGCGGGTCACCCCTCGCGGGTGGTTTTCCCGGTGCCGAACATCGTATCCAAGGGAATGCTCGTAATTCCGACCGTCGAGGGCACCACCCTCATCGGTCCCACGGCGGATTCCGGCGAAGACAAGGGCGACCTCGCCACTACCCAGGGACATCTGGACCGAATCGTCGCCTCCGCGCGGAACCTCGTACCCCTGGTTTCGGAAATGGACGCGATCACGAGCTTCGCGGGCCTCCGTCCCGTGCTGGGCGAGGACTTCCTCATCGCCCCGTCGGACCTCGCGGAGGGCCTGGTCCAAGTCGCGGGCATCCAGTCCCCGGGACTGACCGCCTCGCCCGCCATCGCCGAGTACGTGCGCGATATCCTCGCCGGCCTCTCCCTCGACCTGGTCGAGAAGGCCGACTGGAACCCCCGAACGGACCCCCCGGTCAGGGCAAGGCTGCTCGACCCGGAACGCCGGGCGGAACTGGTCGCCCGGGACGGCGCCCACGGACATATCGTGTGCCGATGCGAGGAGGTCTCCGAGGCCGAGATCGTCGAGGCGATCCGCCACGGGCACCGGACCCTCGACGGCATAAAGTTTTATACCCGCGCGCAAATGGGCCGCTGCCAGGGCGGGTTTTGCACCTACCGCATCGTCAGGATTCTCATGCGCGAAACCGGAATGTCCTTCGACGAGATAACCAAGAGGGGCGGGGCCAGCCGCGTCCTCGGCTCGGAACTCGGGGGGACGCCGTGAACCGGCGCGATTTCGACGCCGTGGTGATCGGCGCGGGGGCCGCGGGCATGGCGGCCGCCGCGTCCCTCGCGGCCAGGGGCCATTCGGCGGCCCTGATCGATCGGGAACCCTTTACCGGCGGAATACTCCCCCAGTGCATCCATAACGGCTTTGGCTTACACCGATACGGAGAGGAACTCACGGGGCCCGAATTCGCCGCCCGCCTCGAGCGGGACGTGAGGGCCGCGGGCATTCCCTTCTTTCCGGATACGACGGTACTCTCGATTTCCCGGCAAGCCGGTTCGGACGGCCCGTTTTCCCTCACCCTATCGTCCTCCCGCGGCATGGAAGAATTCCGCTCCCGCGCGGTGATCCTCGCCATGGGCAGCCGGGAACGGAACCGGGGCAACGTGCGCATTCCGGGAGACCGACCGGCGGGGGTTTTCACCGCGGGACTCGCCCAGAGACTCATAAACGTGGAAGGCTATACCCCGGGATCCCGGGCGGTCATCGTCGGCTCGGGAGACATCGGCCTGATAATGGCGAGGCGGCTCACCCTTTCCGGCGTGAAGGTCGAGGGGGTGGTGGAGCTCCTTCCCTTTCCCTCGGGCCTCGCGCGGAACGTGGCCCAATGCCTCGAGGATTTCTCCATTCCCCTATACCTCTCCCACGCGACCACCCGGATCATCGGGAGGGACCGCGTGCGGGCCGTGGAAATCGCCCCCCTCGAGGGCGGCGCGCCCCGGCTCGACCGCGCGCGGGCGATCGAGTGCGACACGGTACTCCTTTCCGTGGGCCTGGTGCCCGAAAACGAGCTTTCCGCCCGATCCGGCGTCTCGATTAATCCGGCCACCCACGGGCCGGTTGTCGACTCCACCCTCATGACCTCCGTCCCCGGCGTTTTCGCCGCGGGCAACGTGCTCCACGTACATGACCTCGTCGACCGCGTCGCCGAGGAGGCGGAACGGGCCGGGGCGGCTTGCGCGGCCTGGCTCGACCGGAAAGCCGCGGCGGCCGGGGCATACGGTCGGGCGGAGGTGCCCCTTGCATCGGGAAGGAACGTGCGGTACACCGTTCCCTCGTCCCTGGCGCCAGGGGCCCCTGCAACGGTCCTCCTCCGAAGCCTTGTCCCCCTCGACCGGGCGACCTTCACGATTCGCCAGGACGGCGCGGTTGTCTTCTCGAAACGGCTCGCCTGGGTAAGGCCCGCAGAGATGGTCAGCGTCGCGCTTGGCGCGGATACGGCCGTGGATCCCGCGGGCGGGACCTGCGTGGCGAGTCTCGAGGGCGGGGAGGGGGAATCGTGACGGAAATGGTATGCATCGTGTGCCCGAGGGGTTGCGTCTTGAGCGTCTCGGATGGGCCCGAATGGGGGGTGACGGGGAATGGCTGCGCCCGGGGCGCGGTTTACGGCAGAAGCGAGGCGGAAGCGCCCGTGAGGACCGTCACGGCCACCTGCGCCGCGATTGCCGGCCCCGGGGGCTTCGGGGAAAACCCGCGCCGGGTGCCGGTTAAGACGACCGCCGGCGTGCCGAAAGCCCGCGTCGCCGAGCTCGCCCGGACCCTCCTCGCGACGGGCGTCCGGTTGCCGGTCCGCGCGGGGGATACCATTATCGAAGATTGGGAAGGAACCGGCGTCGCCGTGGTGGCGACGCGGGATGTAGGATAGGCTTTCGGCGTTATTCGACGGTTACGGCGCCTTTAGGGCGCCGGCCGCGGGGCTTCGGCGCGGGCTTGTCGCCCGCTTTTTTTTCGGGCGCCGGGGTTTCTCCCGCCGTCGCCTTGACCTCCGATCCGGGAAGCCGGATGACGCGGGAGTTGGTGAGCACCCGATGGCCGGTTTCCGTGATCAGGATGTCGTTCTCGAGCCGGCAACCGCCGTGCTCGGGGTGGTAGAGGCCCGGTTCCAGGGTTACGATCATGCCGGGCTCGTACACCCAGTCGTTGTCGTCGCGGTTCCGCACCGCCGGTCCCTCGTGGGCCTCGAGGCCGATCCCGTGGCCCAAGGCGTGGGGCATCGTTCTTCTTCCCTTCCTGAAAATCTCGTCGACCTTGACCGGCGCCGCGCGGGTCGGTACGCCGGGCTTGTACAGCTCGAGGGCCGCCTTGTATGCCTTTTCGACCAGGGCGAGCTGCTTTTCCTGGGCCGGGGTGATTTCCCCCGACACGACCGTGAGGGTGACGTCGCTCGTGTAGCCCTGGTATTTCACCCCGAAGTCGAGGATGGATAGGCCCTTGCCCGGGAAGGGCTCGGCGGTGTAGGCCGGGAAGGCGTGAATGCCGAAGCTGCGGGAGGGTCCCGCGGCGAGGGTTTCGAAACCGGTGCCCTCAGCCCCCGCGGCCCTGGCCTCGCGCTCGATGAGCAGGGCCACGTCGGCCTCGGTTTTTATCTTGCCGTTCAATAGCTGCTTTTCTATCGAGTTGATGAGGGAGTCGGTGATGGCGCAGGCCTTTTCGATCGTCGCGATCTCGGCCTCGTCCTTGATCGACCGCATCCGCGCGATTTCCTGGTTCGCGCCGCCGTCCCGGCAGACTACGTCGAACTCGAAAAGGGCTTCGACGTACTTCAGGAAGAGCGGGTAGGGGGTTACCCCGGGAATCTCGATGCGGGAATGGGCGGGAAGACCGACCCGTTCGGCGATGCCCTGCACCGCGGTGACGGGATTCCGTCCGTAGTCCGTGAAGGGCACGACGACGTCCACGTGGGCCATCTTGTCCGCCATCAGTTCGTCCCAGGGACAGAGCACCGCGTGGCCGGTGATGGTCATTACGAGAAGGGCATCGGAGGGATGCCCGGTAAAATATCTGATTCCGGGGTCGCGGCGTCCCTCGGTATCCTCGAGAACGACCACCGACACGCTGTTTCGGGCCATCCAGGTGTACAAGTCGGCCCGTCGTTTCTGGTAAGTATCCATATTCTGTCAATATACCCCGATTTCTTTGACAGGGTAAAGCAAATCGGCTATGATTGCCCGAAAATCCGCTGTGTCCCGGGGGTCAAATTGAATTCGCGTTTGGGAAAAAAACTCGTGTACGCGTGCGGTCAATTCGGCCTGGTATTGGGCGGATACGGCATTTTACGCCTTTTTTCGTCGTTTTTCGTGGCCCGGGGCGTCTCCGGCCTCCGTTTGTTTCCGGATTATATATACCAAAACGATCTTTTCGGCTTTTTCACCGCCGCGGGCCTGATTCTCGCCCTCAGCCGCCTCGTCGACACGGGTGCCGGGGTCGTTTCGGGCTGGTATTCCGACCGGGGCGGGTCGAGAAGCGGCCGCCGCCAATCCATGATGCGGGTTGCCGCCGTGCCCATCGCCCTGTTTTCGGTTCTCGTGTTCTTTCCTCCCTCGACCGACAACGCCGTCCTCAACTCCGTCGTCATCTGCCTTTACTCCCTCGCCTTTTTCGTTTCCTTTTCGCTCTACGCCATTCCCTACCTCGCGCTCATTTCCGAGCTGGGGGTTCGGGCAAAGGACCGGCTTCAGCTTTCCACACTCATGGCCTTCGCGACGGCCTTCGCTTCCCTCGCGGGAAACCGGGAGCTCGCGGCGATGGAGCTTGTCTACCGGCTGACGGGACTCGAGCCCCTTACCTGTTTCCGCCTGGTGGTTTCCGTCTATGCCCTGGTCGCCGCGGGCGCGCTCCTGCTTCCGGCGCTTTTCATCGCCGAGTCGCTCCCGGCCGACTCGAGCCGGGTGAACGAGACGTTCTCGGCTTCCGTTGGCGCGGTGCTCGCGGACCGGCTCCTCACGCCCTATCTCGCGGCGGATTTCGCCTGGCGCATGGCCTCAACCATCACCATGACCGGCTTCCTCTATTACGTGACCGTGCTCCTCGCCCTACCCTCGGGGCGGGCCGACTATTTTCTGCTGATGGTTTTCGCGGTGAATATCGCGCTCTATTACCCGGTGTACCTGGTAGCGGCGAAGTACGGCAAAAAAAGGCTGCTTGCCTTCGCCTTCCTCGCGCTTCTCGTCGATCTCGCGCTCCTGGTGCCCGCGGGACACTACCCCGTGCCGTCGGACGCCCAGGGCTGGATACTCTCGCTCCTTTTCGCCTTTCCCCTTTCGG
This sequence comes from Spirochaetales bacterium, assembly GCA_003245785.1. Taxonomy (GTDB): domain Bacteria; phylum Spirochaetota; class Spirochaetia; order Treponematales; family Treponemataceae; genus Teretinema. Next base: position 10,432 of record QKCE01000028.1, read on the forward strand.
TATTTTCGGTGGTGCCCTACGCCCTCGTGGGGGACCTCGCCGTCGCCTGCGAGCGGAAGACCGGCATGCTCCGGGGGGGTATGTATTTCGGGCTCCATTCCTTCCTTACCCGATTCGCCCAAATGTGCGTGATTTTGGTGTTTCCCCTTTTCGTGTCCGGAACCTCGCCCGCCCCGCTCGGTCTTCGTATTACCCTCGGCATCGCGGCGTTTTTCGCCCTCGCGGGGTTCGTGGCGGCGTTCTCCTATCGCGAAAAGGAAGTAAGCGTCCTCTTCGAGTGAGTTTTTCGCGTGAGCCGTCGCTCCGGGGACCCGGGGTCGCCCGCCCGTTTCAGGGCTTCACGCCGTCCCCGAATCCTTCTCTCAATCCTTCTCGGTCTTGCCCTTTCCCCTGGCGCGAACCATCGCGATGCCCTGGCGGGCGATGGGGTCCCGGGTGAGGAATAGGAGGGCGATTCCAGTCGCCGCGAAGACCGCGAGTTCCGCGAGGAGGGGCACTCCCTCGGATACCAGCTTGCCGCGGCCCGCGAAGGCGGCGGCGAGACGGGGCGCGAGAAGCCAGGTCGGAAGGGCCGCGACGGCGGACAGGGCGACCATTTTCAGGGCGTAGAGGGCGGTCGAGACCACCACGGTCGGCACGTTGACCGTGCCGGAGCGGCGTAAAAAGGCGAAGAGGATCGCCGTGTTCGCCGCGCTCGCCAGGGACAGGGCGAGGGCGATGCCGCCGCCCTTCATCGGGGTGACGAGGGCGAAGGCGAAGGCGACGTTGAGGCCGAAGGAAAGGATTCCCGCGGCGGTCGGCGATTTCGTGTCGCTCTGGGCGTAGAAGGCCGGGGCGATGACCCGGTTGAGGGCGATGAAAAAGAGCCCCGCCACGTGCCAGGTGAAGGCGTTCAGGGTGAGCGCCACGGAGTCCGCGTCGAAAACCTTCCCCCCGAAGAGCAACGTAATGATGCCCCGGCCGGTGACCAGCGAGAAAAAGGTGACCGGGATGGTGATGAGGGCGATTATCTTCATCGATTTCGCGAGAAGGCCGTTGAAGGCGGGCCATTCCTTCCGGGCCGCGAAGCCCGACAGGTCCGGCAGTATCACCGTGCCGATGGATACCGCGAAGATTCCGAGGATCAGCTCCTGTAACCGGAGGGAGTACTGGAGGCTCGATACCACGCCGCGCCCCGCGTGGCCCGCGAGGGCGGTCGAGACGAGGTCGTTGAACTGGTAGGCCGCCATGCCGATTACCGTGGGGCCGACCAGGGCGAGCACCTTCCGGGTCCCGGGGTCCGTGAAGGCCTTGCGAATCGGCATGAAGGAAAACCGGAAGCCTTCCTTCAGCACGAAGGGGAGCTGGAAGGCCGCTTGGACCGTTCCCCCGAGGATGACTCCGACGGCCATGGCCCGCGCGGCGTTTCCCGTGACGGGCGCGAGGAGCCAGGTGCAGCCGATGACCAGGACGTTGAAGAGGATTGGCGTGAAGCCCGACGGGGAGAAAACCCTGACGCCGTTCAGGATGCCCTGGAAAAAGGCGGAAACCGAGATGATCGCGAGATAGGGGAACATGATCCGCGTGAGAAGCACGGTTTCCCCGGTGCCGGTCCCGAAAAGTGGCACGATGAGCGGCGCCGCGGCGATGCCGGCGAGGACGGTCGCCGAGGTGAGGAAGCTTACGAGGGTGAATGTGGCCGAGAGGAACTTTTTCGTCGTTTCCGCCGATTCCGTGTCGAGATACTGCCGGAATGTGGGAATGAAGGCGACGGAGATGCTGCCTTCGGCGAAAAGCCTCCTGAGGAGGTTCGGGATCATGAAGGCGACGGAGAAAGCGTCGGAGAGGGCGGTGGTGCCGAGAAAGGTCGCCTTGGTCATTTCCCGGACGAGTCCGAGGACCCGGGAGACCAGTGTAAGGGCGGAAAGGCGGGAACCGCTTTTCAATAATGATTTGGCCATGGCAAGAGGCTAGCATATCGGAAGCGGCTTTGCAAATGTCAAAAATCTGTAAAAGCGTGACATTCCGTGCGGTCGGCTTGAACGTGATGACAAACTGTGTCATCATTCTGGCATGAACCAAACCAATACCCTGCGAATGGGCATCGACGTCGGCTCCACGACCGTTAAGGTCGTCGTCCTCGACCAGGCCGATGCCTTTTTGTTCAGCAAATACGAACGGCATCGGGCGGATATCCGCTCTACGATAATCTCCGTGGTCGAGCTGGCCCTCGCCGCGGTGGAGGCCCTTTATCCCGCTGACCAAACCCGGTTCAGCGTGAAGGTAACCGGCTCGGGGGGCCTCGCGGTTTCCCACTGGCTTTCGGTTCCCTTTATCCAGGAAGTCGTCGCGTCGACCAACGCCGTCAAGAAGCTCATCCCCCGTACCGACGTGGTGATCGAGCTCGGGGGCGAGGACGCGAAGATCACCTATTTCACCGACGGCATCGAGCAGCGCATGAACGGTACCTGCGCGGGCGGCACCGGCGCCTTCATCGACCAGATGGCAGCCCTCCTCGAAACCGACGCCGACGGGCTCAACGAGCTCGCTCGCGGCGCTTCCATCATCTATCCGATCGCGGCGCGCTGCGGCGTTTTCGCGAAAACCGATATCCAGCCCCTCATCAACGAGGGCGCCCGCCGGGAGGACATCGCGGCGAGCATTTACCAGGCCGTGGTGAGCCAGACCATTTCCGGCCTCGCCTGCGGAAAGCCCATCCGGGGCAACGTGGCCTTCCTCGGCGGTCCCCTCCACTTCATGGACCAGCTCCGCCACCGCTTTATCGAGACCCTCAAGCTCTCGGGAGACGCGATCATCGTTCCCGGGGATTCCCAACTATTCGTGGCCGCCGGCGCGGCGTTCTCGGCGGAACTCCCCGAAACCGACGCGGCGGGGGTTCCCCTGGCGTCCGGGATCTCGCTGCGCCGCATGGACTCCATCGCGGAACCCGGCGGGACCTGCCGGGTATCGCCAGCCTCCTCTCCGGTCGCGTCCTGCGGCTGCGGCGACGCAGAAACCGAAGACGAGCCCGTTTCCGCCGGTCCCGCCACCGTGAGCCTCTCCGAGCTCCGCGAGGGCCTCAAGAATCTGGTCGGGGCGGAGATGCACGAGGTCCAGCGCCTCGACCCCCTCTTTGCCAACGAGAAGGAACTCGAGGAATTCCGGGTGCGCCACGCCTCCGAAATGGCGGCCTCGGCGGATCTCGACACCGCCCGGGGACCGGTATTCCTCGGCCTCGACGCGGGCTCCACCACCACCAAGGCGGTCCTCATCGACGACCAGGGCAGGATACTCTGGCGCTTCTACGACGTGAACGGGGGCAACCCCGTGGATCTCGCGGTGCGGGTGCTCAAGGACCTCTACCGCCGCCTCCCGCCCCAGGTGCGCATCGTGCGCTCCTGCTCCACGGGCTACGGCGAGGCGCTTTTCCAGGCCGCCCTCGGGGTGGACGCCGGCGAGGTGGAAACCATCGCCCACTACCGCGCCGCTGACTTCTTCGTGCCCGGGGTGGAATTCCTCCTCGACATCGGCGGCCAGGACATGAAGTGCCTCCGCATGAAGGACGGGGCGATCACCACGATCCAGCTGAACGAGGCCTGCTCGTCGGGCTGCGGCAGCTTCCTCGACAATTTCGCCCGTTCCCTCGGCCTCGACATCAATTCCTTCTCCAACAGGGCCCTCCTGGCGGACAAGCCGGTGGACCTGGGCAGCCGCTGTACGGTCTTCATGAACAGCCGCGTCAAGCAGGCCCAGAAGGAAGGCGCCTCGGTCGGGGATATCTCCGCGGGCCTCTCCTATTCCGTCATCAAGAACGCCCTCTACAAGGTCATAAAGCTCCGGGACGCCGCCTCGATCGGCGAGAAGGTCGTCGTGCAGGGCGGTACCTTCAACAACGATGCCGTACTCCGGGCCTTCGAGAAAATTTCGGGCCGCAACGTGTTCCGCCCCGACGTGGCGGGCCTCATGGGCGCCTACGGCGCGGCGCTCATCGCCCGGGACCAGTGGGAAGACGCGGGCTGTCCCTCCGACGCCCGTACCGGGCTGGCCACCCCCGAGCAGCTCGAAAACTTCGCGGTACAGCTCGAAAGCCGCCGCTGCGGCAAGTGCTCGAACAACTGCCTCCTCACCATCAACACCTTCACCGCGGGCGTCGTGACCTCGGGCCCTGTCGAGCAGATGGTGGCGCCTCCCCGGCGCTTCATCACCGGCAACCGCTGCGAGAAGGGCCTCGAGATCGACCTCGACGCGCCGGCCGCCGCCCCTGACCCCGCTGGGGACGCCGCCGCCCGGGAAGCCCTTGGGGGCGACGAGGAAAACGTCAAAAAGGCGAAGAAGACACCCTTCATGGACTCGGGACTGGCCAAGCCCGAAAAGCGCCCGGTGCCGAACCTGTTCGACTGGAAATACCGGCGCCTGTTCCGCTACAAGCCCCTTCCTTCCGATTCTGCCCCCCGGGGGGACGTGGGAATCCCGCGGGTGCTCAACATGTACGAGAATTACCCCTTCTGGTTCACCTTCTTCACCGAGCTCGGCTTCCGCGTGCGGCTTTCCCCGCGCTCGAGCCGCCACGTCTACGAGCTCGGACTCGAGACGATCCCCTCCGAATCGGTGTGCTACCCCGGCAAGATCGCCCACGGCCACGTGGAAGCCCTTCTCAAGGCCGGCGTAAAGTTCATCTTCTATCCCTGCGCGCCCTACGAGCGCATGGAGGACGAGGGGGCGGGCAACCACTTCAACTGCCCGATCGTCACGAGTTACCCCGAGGTCCTCAAGAATAACGTGGACGCCCTCCGGCAGGATCCCTCGGTCCGCTATATGGACCCCTTCCTCCCCCTGGACGACGAGAAGCGGCTCAGCCAGCGGCTCGCCGAGGAACTGGGCGAGCCCTTCGGCGTGAGCCCCGAGGAAGTGCGCTCCGCGGTCCGCAAGGCCTGGGTCGAGCAGGACGCCTTCCGCTCCGAAACGGAGGAAATGGGCGAGAAGACCCTGAAAGAGATAGATGAACGGGGGCTCAAGGGCGTCGTGCTCGCGGGCCGGCCCTACCACGTGGACCCGGAAATCCACCTCGGGATCCCGGAACTCCTGACGGGCCTCGGCCTCGCGGTGCTCACCGAGGATTCGGTCGCGCACCTCGGCGCGG
>QKCE01000012.1 GCA_003245785.1 Spirochaetales bacterium
GGGCGACCGGCGAGGGGATCGCGGGACCGGCGGCGAGCTTCGCGCCGGACGCGGGGGCGGCGGAGTTTTCCGCGCCGGTCGCGGGGGCGAGCTGTCCCACTCCCCTATTCCTTGACTCCCTCGCCGGCGAGGGAATTGAGCATGAGCTGCTGGCCCGCCATGAAAAGGGCCGCGAAGGGGACCGCCACGAGGAGCGCCCCCGCGGCGAACATGGTGAAGTTGTCCGCCGACCGGCCGTTTATCAGCTCGAAAAGGCCGAGGGCCAGGGTCTTCATTCCGTTGCTCCGGAGGACCAGGCGGGGAAAGATGAAGTCCATCCACGGCATGGTAAAGCTCGTCAGGGCGAGGAACGTGACCATCGGCTTTACCATCGGGAGTATTATGAAGAGGTAGGTAGTCACCTGGCTCGCCCCGTCCACCCGCGCGGCTTCCTCGATATTCCGGGAGACCGTGTCGAAGTAGCCCTTCATGAGCCAGGTGTTGAAGGGGATGCCGCCGGCTATGTACACCAGGATGAGCCCCCAGTGGGTGTCCAGCCCGCCGATCCGCCACAGGATCACGTAGGTCGCGATCATCCCGATGAAGCTCGGGAACATCTGCAGCACGACCATGGACGCCATCATCGGCTTTCGGAGCCGGAAGCGGAACCTCGAGAACACGTAGCCCGAGGTGACGCACACGAGCAGGGTGAAAAAGGAATTGAACACCGCGATCTTGAAGGTGTTCCGGTACCAGACGAGGTAATTGGTCTTGGTGAAGAGGCGCTGGAACTGGTAGAGCGAGGGATGCTCCGGCCAGGGAATGATCCGGGTCGCGGCGAGGGAATTCGTTTGGGTGAACGCGGCCCCCACGGTGAAGGCGATGGGATAGAGCACGACGAGGACGGTGACCGCGAGCACGGCGTAGAGCAGGGCGGTGACGAAAAGGTTACCGACCGCGTGCCGGGCGGCGATTCGTTTGGCGGGCGCGGTTTTCATAATTCGCCTTCCTTGAAGGATTTCGTGCGGGTGAAGTTGTACACCGCGAAGGGGACCATGACGACGAAGATCAGGATGGAAAGGACCGACGCGAGGTTGTACATGTTCGGGGTGTTGTAGGTAAGCTTGTAAATCCAGGTGATGAGCAGGTCCGTCGCGCCCGCCTGGGTCGTGATCGTGTCCGTCAGTTTCGGGTCTCCCTGGGTCAGGAAGAACACCGAGCCGAAGTTGTTGATGTTCGCGGCGAATTGCATGATAAGGAGGGGCATCGTCTGGTAGAGGACCAGGGGAAAGGTGACGCTCTTGAACTGGCCCCACTTGTTCGCCCCGTCGATGATCGCCGCCTCGTAGAGCTGGGAGGGAATGGCGGTCATGTTGCTGGTCACGAGGATCATGCTGTAGGGAAAGCCGATCCACATGTTCACCAGGATCAACGTCATGCGCGCCATTTCCGGGTCCGAGAGCCAGGGAATGGGCGCCTGTATCGCCCCGAGGGCGATGAGGGTCCGGTTTATCGGCCCGAAGGTCCCGTTCAGGAGGTTTTGCCAGATGAAGAGGCTCAGCATGGGGGGGACCGCGTAGGGAAGGATGAACACGGTTCGGAAGAATTTCGCGATCCTGATCCGGCGGTCCACGAGGATGACGGCGAAGAACATGCCGGCGAAGTAGCAGGTGAAGGTCGCGAAGGTCGCCCAGGTCACGGTCCAGAGGGCTACCCGGGTGAAGGTCCCGAACCAGACGTTGTTCACGTCGGTGTTGCCGACCCGGGCCGAGAACATGGTCTTGAAGTTCGCGAGGCCTACCCAGTCCACCAGGTTGTTCGGGGGAATGTGCTCGGGGGACGAATAGTTCGTGAAGGCCACCAGGGCCGAAAAGAAGAGCGGGATAAGAGTAAAAAACGAGATGAGAAGGACCACCGGCGCGAGGCCGATATAGGGGAAGGCCCGGTCCTGGATTATGTTCCTCGCGTCCGCGAAGGTCGGGAACGCGTCGTTGGCGACGATGGTCTCGGCGGATTTCCGCGCGTTGAGCACGTTGAAAACGTAAAGGCCGAGATAGAGCAGGATGATGATCGCGAAGATCAATCCCGTGATGAGCATGAAGATCGAGTGGTCCCGGAGCTTTACCGGGGTGCCCGCGGGCGAGGGGGAGCCGAGGGTCACTATCCCGGCGACGGCGCGGACGAAGGGCCCCCTGAAATTGGGGACAAGGGTTCCCGTCTCGAAGACCGTGAAGAAGAGAAAGACGAATTCCGCGAACGCCAGTATCGCGCCGCGGACGTATTGCCTGAGGAACAGGATCTGCCCCAAGCCCATGAAGAGCGCCGAGGCGATGGGGGCCGACCGGACGATTCCCGGATTCACGGCGGTTCCCTGTTTTGTCATACTCCATTACTCCCTGAAAAAAGCATGCCGGGGACCCGGGGCGAGTGAAGCCCCGAATCCCCGGCAAAGAACCGGGGAAACGCGCTTATTGGGCGGATTCCATTGCGGCCGCGGCGGCGTTAAGCTGCGCGGTCACGGGCTGGCCGTCCCAGATCGCCGCGAAGGCGGCGCCCATGGCGGACCAGTAGGTGCCCATTTGCGGGATGGAAGGCATGGGGAAGGCATACTTCGCCTGGGCCAGGATGCCCGCGCTGTAGGGATCGGACACGGTGATGTCCTTCCGCGGCGGGATCTGCCCGGTCATGGCGAAGCGCTTCTCGAGGCCGGCCTTGCCGGAGATGTAGGTCGCGAAGGCCCGGGCTTCCTTCTCGTGGTCCGTGTAGGCGCTCACGAAGGCGAGGCGCACGCCGGAGAAGGATTGCGGCGGGGTCTTCTGGCCGGGGAATATCGGGAGCTCGGCGATGCCGAAGTTCAGGTTGGCTTTCTTGTAGTCCGCGATCTTCCAGGGTCCGGTGATGATCATCGGGGCCTTGCCCTCGATGAAGGAGGAATTGCAGAAGTCGCCGGAGAGGTCGGCGGAGGGCACGTCGAGGAGCTTCTTGCGGAGGCTCTGGAAGTAGGTAAGCCCGGTGATCGCCTGGGGGCTGTTGATGTTATGCTTCGCGCGGTCGGCGCCGGTCGGGCCGAAGAGGGTCGCGCCGAAGCCGCCCATGAAAATGTAGTCGAAATAGGCGTTCGCGGTTTCCCACACGATCGCGTACTTGTTCTGGCCCTTGTCGTTCCAGGTTTTCGCGAAGGCTTCCACCTCGTCCCAGGTCTTGGGCGGGGTTTTCAGGATGTCCTTATTGTAGAAAAGGGCGTAGGTCTCGATGGCGAGGGGATAGCCGTAAGCCTTTCCCTGATAGGTCGCGGCGGTAACGCCCGCGGGGACGAAATCCTTGGAAAGGTCGTTTGCGTTCTCCAGCACGTGGCCGCCGGCGACGAGGGCGCCGATATGGTCATGGGGAGCGACGAAAACGTCCGCGCCGACTCCGGCGGGACCGTCAAGCTCGATCTTGGCCCGGGCATCCACGTGGCCGACCGGCTCGTACACGATGGTGACGTTCGGGTTGGCCTTCATGAATTCCTCGGCGGCGGCGAGCATGAACTCGCTTTCCACCCCTTCGGATTCCCATACCTTTAGCGTTACCGCCCCGGATTTGGATTTGTCCGCGCCGCCGCCCGCGAAAGCGGCGAAGCCCACGAGGGTAACCATGGTAAGGGCTGCCATCAGTTTCTTCATCATATTCTCTCCTCCTTCTATTTCTTAACGAACCGGTTTACTAAACCGGTCAATTAATTGTTTGTCCGCGCCCCCGGCACTGTCAAGAATCAACCGACGGTATCTTCCCTATACCATTCCAGGACTCCGGAAAGTGGGAAAACGCTGTCGCAAGGGGTGAAAAAAATCCGGAACGCTCGCAAGGGGTAATATGCCCGAAAATCGTTCCGTGATGTCGCAGTTTATTAAACCGTTTTAATAAACCGGTTTTATTACAATAACCGCACTTTGCGATTTCATGCAATGAAAATCTTGGGAATTTTTTACCGTGAACGTTACCGCGGCCCGTCTACAGGCAGGGGCATAAAAAACGCCCTGTCCGTACGGATACGGGCGGGGCGCATTTGGACAGGCGATTTCGGGAATCGGCGGGGAGGGGGCGGAAATCCGCCCGACGTGTGGCCGCGGCGAATTACGCCCGGGCCATGCGTCCCATGCGGCCGATCAGGAACCGGGCGGCGGTATTGATGCCCAGTATGAAGAAGACGAGCACCGCGCCGGAGGCGAAAGCCTTGTCGCTCGAGATTCCCTCGGCGACGATGAGGTAAATATGCACCGCGAGTGTACGGGTGGAATCGAAAAGTCCCGAGGTGAGCTTGTAGTTCGAGCCCATTGTATAGAGGAGCGCCGCGGTCTCTCCGAGGGCCCGGCCCACGGCGAGGATTATTCCCGAGGCGATCGCGGGGAAGGCGGCCGGGAGCACGACCTTGAAGATGGTCTGGACCTTCGTCGCGCCGAGGGCGAGGCTTCCCTCCTGCAGGGCGTGGGGAACGGACTTGAGGGCCTCCTCGGCGGTGCGCACGATGGTCGGCAGGATCATCAGGGTAATCGTGAGGGAACCCGAAAGGAGCGAAATGCCCCAGCGGAATCCCTGGACGAACACGAGCATGCCAAAGAGGCCGAATATGATGGAAGGAATTCCCGCGAGGGTTTCGGTGCCCAGGCGGATAATCCTGACGAGCCGGCCTTCCTTCGCGTATTCCACGAGGTAGATGGCGGCGAAGATTCCCGGGGGTACCGAGAAGAGGAGGGTCAGGAAAATCATCGCGAAGGTATTCAGGATGATGGTGGAGATTCCGCCGATCTTGCCGGAATCGACCGGGGCCTCGAGGAGGAACGCAAGGCTCAGGTTTCGGCCGGATTCCATGCGGGCGAGGTTGATAAAGCCGAGGCCCGAGGGCCGTACCCGGTTCGCGTCGGCGTATCCGGCGGCGCCGGGGGTTTCGGCGAGGACCCGGTAATATTCGTCCAGGGAGGCGGGCCGGAGGGCGTTCGCGGGGGCCTGATACGCTCCCGCCTTGTCGGCGAGGGCCCTCAGGGGGTCGCCGACCGGGGGAACGACCATCGTGACCGGGAGGTCATACCCGTTCAGCTCGCTCCAGTTGGTTATCTCGCCCATATAGAGGCGCGCGATGTCGGATTCGTCGATGGTGCCGATCCTCATGTTGTCCTTGAGGGCGGTCACCGTCGGGTTGACGGCGAAGGCCACCGTCCGGAGGTGCATGACCCGGGTCCCGTGCTTTTCAGAGGAGGAAAGGGAGGCGAGTTCTTCCGAAGTCAGGAGGGCGATCCCGCCGGGCTGGGACCGCACGGCGAGAATCGTCGCCTCGGCGTCGCCGGGATACTCGACGAGCGCGCCCGCTTCCGCCAGGTCCAGGGTTTTCGCGAAACCGGGGGCCGCGCCGTCGGACACGTAGGGGTACATGTCGAGGTCCTGCTCGTCGACCCGCTTCCAGGTCGTGTATTCGTCGGCGAAGCAGTTTTGCAGGATATCGAAGGGCAGTTCGGCCCGGCGCACCTTGGAGTTCACCACCGCGACCAGGCCGCCGACCGAGTCGGACCGGGGCGAGGCCACCGCGTACTCGTACCGGTTGCTGTAGAAAAAGCCGTTCCACATGATGTAGCCGAGGATGAGGAAGAGCGAGAGAATGGTAAAAGCCGCCGAGAAGCGCACGAAGCCGACGGAAACCCGTTCGGAAAGCGTTATTTTCCGTTTCATTTGGCTTCCGCCTTTACCGCCGACTTGAGGGCGATCTGGATGAAGATATTCAGTCCCAGGATGAAGGCGAACAGCACGATCGCCGTCGAGAAGAGGGCGGTCAGGTGGTCGCCCTCGGCGTAGGACATGTCGGTGATGATATTCATGGTGAGCGTGCGGACCATGGAAAGGGGCCCCGTGGGCATGATGGGCGCGTTCCCCGCCACGAGGAGGACCGCCATGGTCTCGCCCAGCGCGCGCCCCATGCCGAGGACCACGCCGGTGATGATGCCCGAGCGCGCCGCCGGGAAGAGGACCCCGACTATGGTTTGCCATTGGGTGGCCCCAAGGGCGAAGGAACCCTCGCGAAGCTCCCGGGGAACCGACCGTACCGAAACCTCGGTCATGTTGATGATGGTCGGGAGGGTCATGATCGCGAGGATGATCGAGGCGGACAGGACCGAGTAGCCGTTGCCGCCGAAGAGGGTCCGGACTATCGGGACCACGAAGGCGATGCCGAAAAGGCCGTAGATGACCGAGGGGATGCCCGCGAGGAGCTCGACCGCCGACCGGAGGAAGCCGCCGGTCTTGCGGCCCGCCATTTCGGAGAGGAAAACCCCCGTGGCGATGCCGATGGGCACCGCGATGGCGAGGGCGAGGAAGGTCACGAAGAGGGCGCCGACGATGAACGAAAGGATGCCGTACCCGGGATTTCCCGCGCGGGAGGGGTTCCAGTCCGCGGAAAAGAGGAAGTCGATCGGGGAAACCTTGGCGAAAAGAGGGAGCCCGCGCTGGAAAATGAAAAAAGTCATCAGGATAACGCTGGTTATCGAGATGAGAGCCGAAACGAGAAAGAGGCGTTCAAGTCCGGATTCGAACAGCCGCGTCGATTTCTTCACCAAGGCACTCCTGGTCAGGACGAATGAAAGCCGCGCGATGCGCGGCCCGGCCGGAGCCGGCAGGGGCGGCGGGAGCACTCAGCCCCGCCGCGCGATCGGCCGCTTGCGGGCATTCACGCCCGGGCGGCCCGACCGAAACTTACTTTACGGGGACGAATCCCGCTTCCTTCACGATCACCGCGCCCCGGGGGGAGAGGATGTAATCCATGAAGGCCTTCTCGACGGAACCTTCCGCGGCGGCGCCGAGGGTCGCCATGTAGAGGTTGCGGGAGAGGGGGTAGGAAGCGTCGAGGGTGGTCGCCACGGTGGGCATCACGCCGTTCAGGGAGAGGGCCTTTCCGCCGGCCTTGGTGATCTCGCTCACGAAGCCGAGGCCCACGTAGCCGATGGCGCCGGGGGTGGTGGCGACCTTCGCGGCGACCTCGCCGTTCTCCTTGGAGACGATGGCGTTCTTGGTGAACTCGAGCTTCTTGGGATCGAGGACGAGCTCCTTGAAGGTGCCGTAGGTACCGGAGGTCTCGTCGCGGTTCACGACCACGATCGGCTCGTTCGGCCCGCCGACTTCCTTCCAGTTGGTCACGGCGCCGGAGTAGATGGCGGTGAGCTGGTCGGTGGTGAGGTTCGCGACGGGGATGTCCTTGTTCACGACCACCGCGATGGAGTCGCGGGCGACGACCACGGGAACGCAGCCGCCGTCGAGTTCGGACTGCTTGAGGTCGCGGGAGGAACCGGCGAGGGTGACGGTCTTGGCGAGAAGCTGCTTGAGGCCGGTGGAGGAGCCGAGTCCTTCATAGGAGATCTTCACGTTGGGATTCGCCTTGACGAACTGCTCGATGGCGGCGTTCGCGATGGGCTGCACGGTGGTGGAGCCGCCGAAGGTGTAGGTGCCGGAGAGGGTGGATTTCGACGCGGTCGCGGAGTCTTTGGACCCGCCGGCGAAAACGAGGGCGCCCGCAACGAGGGCGGCGATTACAACGATAGTCTTCTTCATTTCAGGATTCCTCCAGAAGTTTTGTTGTAGCAAAATTACTCCCCATGCGTGAGATTAGTATCATCTTTGTGTTAATATTTGATTAAACGCCGCGGATTTCACAGACAATTCCGGCGCCTTGGGGTATTTTCAGGCCATGAGCAATGAAAAAATACTTGCGGTAGACGACGAGCAGCCCATTCTCGAGCTGCTCAGATACAATCTCGAAAAGGACGGGTTCCGGGTCATGACCGCAGGAAACGGCGAGGACGCGGTGCGGGTGGCGAGGAACGAAACTCCGGACCTCATCCTGCTCGACCTCATGCTCCCGGGCATGAGCGGCCTCGACGTGTGCAGGAAGCTGAAGGAAAACCATTCCACCGCGGACATTCCCGTCATCATGGTAACCGCGAAAACCGAGGATTCCGACGTGGTGCTGGGCCTCGAGCTCGGGGCGGACGATTACGTGACCAAGCCCTTTTCCCCCAAGGTCGTGCTCGCCCGGGTCCGCACGGTACTCCGGCGGAGAAACCGCAAGCCCGTGGACACCGAGGGCGACCGCGTCGAGCTTCACGGCGTCTCCATCGACCCGGTACGCCACGAGATAACCTCCGACGGGGAACCGCTCGTCCTCTCGGTGACCGAATTCCAGATCCTCGAATACCTGGCCCGAAATCCCGGCAGGGTATTCTCCCGCACCCAGATCATCAGCTCCGTGAAAGGCTCTTCCTACCCGGTCACCGAGCGCTCGATCGACGTGCAGATCCTCAGCATCAGGAAAAAGCTCGGCCCGAAGGCCGACATAATCGAGACCGTCCGGGGTATCGGGTACAGGATGAAGGATTCCGAATGAGCCCTCCCCGGCGGAGAAAGGTTTGGTCCTATCTTTTCTTCCCGACCGGAGCGGTGCTGCTCCTCGCCATACTCGCCTTCGCGACGGTGAGCGTCTTCGCCCTCCGGCGGACCGCGTACCGCCAAACGGAAGAAAACCTCAGGCAGTTCAGCTACGCGGTGACCCATTTCCTCGACGCCTACCCCGTGCTCACCCACTCAGAGGAGCTCCAGCGGTTTTGCGCGAACTTCGGCGCCGAGCCGGATTTCCGGATCACGATAATCGGCCCGGACGGGATAGTCGAGGCCGACTCGAACGCCGAGCCCTCGGAAATGGAAAACCACCTGAACCGTCCCGAGGTTCACGACGCACTCCAGGGCCGGGAATCCTCGATTATAAGGTACAGCACGACCCTGGGGAAACGCCTCGTGTACTTCGCGAATCCCTATAGGGGCTACGTGGTCCGCCTCGCGGTCGCCGTGGACTACGTGGATACCGATTCCCGCGAGATAATGCTCGTCATCGCCGTCGCCGCGGCGCTCATCATGCTTCTCGCCCTCATCGTGTCGAGCGTGGTCTCCATGCGCCTCGTCGACCCCCTCCGGCGGCTCGCGGTTACCGCCGCCGAATACGCCAGGGGACGGCTCGACGCGACCCTCGACCAAACGGGATATCCCGAGGAATTCGCCCGCCTCGCCGACGCGTACTCCGCGATGGCCGAATCCCTCCGGGAGAAAATCGACGCCCTGGACGGCCAGAACCGGGAAACCGGCGCGATCCTCGCCTCGATGAACGAGGCCCTCGTCGTGCTGGATTCCCGAAACGCCGTGGTCCGCGTAAACGCCTCGGCGGAACTCCTTTTCGCGATGCCCGCCCCGGAAGCCCGGGGAAAGCCCCTCATCCAGCTCGTTCGGAACACCGAGATCGTGGATTTCGCCGCGGCAAGCGACGGCCGCGGATCGGAGCGAATGGTGGAACTGAAGACCGGCGAGCGGGAGGGGAACCGATGGCTCCTCGTCCGCTCGAGCCCGATCGGGTCCGGGGGCGGGACCCTGCTCGTGTTCCACGACATAACCCGCCTCAAGCGGCTCGAGCGGATCCGCAAGGATTTCGTGGCGAACGTGTCCCACGAGCTCAAGACCCCGGTAACCTCCATCCAGGGATTCATCGAAACCCTGCGGGAGGGCGCCCTGGAGGACCCGGAGGCGGCGCGGCGCTTCCTGGACATCATGGCCCAGCAGTCCTCGCGCCTGACGGATATCATCGAAGACCTTCTGACGATCTCCCGCCTCGAGCAGGAAGGGGACAACGATATCGCGAAAGAGAAGACCAACGTGGCGACCCTCATTCGGGACGTGATCAACCTTTGCGAGGATGGGGCGAGGAAAAAGGGAACGACCCTGGAATACGAATGCCCCGGGGAACTCGAGTGCACCCTGAACGCCGGGCTCATGGAGCAGGCCCTCGCGAACCTCGCGCAAAACGCGGTGAAGTACAGCCCGGACGGGGCGCGGGTCCGCATTTCGGCCCGGATCGAGGGACCGGAGAGGGCGCCCAACCTCGTGTGCACGGTCACCGACGACGGGCCCGGAATACCCGAGCGCTACCAGGAACGCATTTTCGAGCGGTTCTACCGGATCGACAAGGGACGAAGCCGCGACCAGGGGGGCACCGGTCTCGGGCTCTCGATCGTGCGGCATATCGCCCTCGCGCACCGGGGCACCGTATCGGTCTCGAGCGCCGAGGGCCGCGGAAGCGTCTTCTCGATCTCGATCCCGGCGGACGGGGGCGGAAGCGCGGCTGAATAGATCCCCGCCGCATGCGCCCCACCCCGCGCCCGCGCGACAGGGGCGGGAAATTCTGTTATAGTTCGGTACATGAAGCAGAACGAGCCATTTTCGGTGTTATACCAGGACGACGACATGATCGTCGTCAACAAGGCGTCGGGCCTCCTCGTGGCGGCCGACCGATGGGACCCGGACGCGCCGCGACTCGATCTGGCGGTCACGAAAGCCCTTTTCGGCGACTCCGACGCGGAGCCGGTCGAGGCGTCGCCCACCGACGCGGAGCCGACCCAGGCTCCCGGCGAAGCGACCCAGGACGCCGACGGCGACGCTGAAGGCGACGCCGAAGGCGAGGCCGTGCGCGAAAGCCGGGGGCCGGCGCGAAGGCACAGGATTTACGCGGTTCACCGCATAGACAAGGATACCTCCGGCATCGTCATTTACGCGAAAACCGAGGCGGCCCACCGGGCCTTGAGCATGGCCTTCGAGAAGCGGGAAGTCCACAAGACCTACCATGCCCTCGCCTACGGCCGCCCCGTCTGGGACGAAACGGAAGTGAACGAACCCCTGCGGGCCGACGGCGACCTGAAGCACCGCACCGTGCGTGACAAACGCCGCGGGAAAGAGTCGACGACCTTGCTCAGGAATATCGGGCCCTGCGGAAAATACTGCTGGATCGAGGCGAAACCGGTCACGGGCAGAACCCACCAGATCCGCGTGCACCTCCAGCTTTCCGGCCTGCCCATCGCCTGCGATCCCCTCTACGGCGACGGGCAACCCCTCTTCCTCTCGGCGATCAAGCGGTCCTGGCGGGGCGACGCCTTCGCGGAACGGCCGCTTTTGGACCGGCTCGCCCTCCACGCCTGGCGCATCGAGCTCGCCCACCCCATTACCGGAGAACCGATGGTCGTGACGGCCCCCTACCCCAGGGATCTCGAGAGCACGCGAAAGCAGCTGAAAAAGATTTACAAGACCGATCCCCTGGAAGGGACCGAAGAAAGCGCCGACGAAGACTGATCCGGGGAAAGGCGCCGACGCGTCGGGTCCCCGGGTCGCGCCCTCCCGGTCAGTCCCGGGCTACCGTGAACCCCGCGGAGGATAGCTCCGCGAGGGCGCGATCCCTTTCCGTTTCCCTTACCAACACGTAATCCGTATCGAAGGTCGACACGGCGAAGATGCTGATCGAGGCCTTCGCCAGGGGCGCCGCGAGGGATTCCAGCACTCCCGTGAGCGAAAAGTCGAGGGGTCCCTCGATTTTCACGAGGGCCCACCCGCCGTCGACGGAATCGGGGCGAAGCGCCCCGACGGAGACCGTCTCGCAAACGACCGAAATTTCCTCCGCCGTGCGCGTCACGCTCACGAAGCCCTTTCCGGAAAAGACGGCCCGGGGAATATCCGTGCGGGGCGAAAACCGGGCGATCGAGTAGATTCCGGGAACGACCGAAACGGTCATTCCTTGCCGCCCTTCCGGGGCGCCCCGGGTTTATGGCCGAAGGGCCGATCGCGTCGCTCGGAGCGATCCCGACCGTCGGATGAATCGCGCGGACCGGATCGCTCGCGCCTCTCCGTCCGGTCACGGCGGTCGGACGTATCGCGGACGTCGCGCCTCGCGGTACGATCGGTCCGGGCGGGACGGGAATCGCGGGGATTCGCGTCCCGATCCTTTCGGTCCGTTCCCCGATCCCGGGACTCGCCGTACCGGGCATGCCCGCCATCCCTGTCATGTCTTCCTTCCCGCTCATGGCCGTCGCCATGGCCGCGAGGCGAAGGTATCGAGCCGCCGTCCAGGGAGATCAGCACCGCGCCGGTTTTCTCGTCCCGCTCGGGGCGTCTTCCCGCGGGACGGGGAAGTTTGAGGAGGGAACCGGAGGCGCTTCCGGCGCCCGCCGCCTCGTCGCCCAGCCATTTGCCCGCGTTCCCGCTACCCGTCACGAGGACGAGACCCATTTCCGAGCAGCCGTAGCGGCCCGTGCGATAGTCGGGAAGGCGGATCGGGTCCGAGGTTATTCGGACGGGCAAAATGCCGAAACTCCCGGCAAGGAGCGAAACCCGTTCCAGGGCGCTCACCGGGGATCCCGCCGCGGGATCGGACTCGCCCATCGAACCCGCATCGTCCGCCTCTTCGGCGTCCCCCTCATCGGCTTTGGACTTGATATCCTCCCGCAGGGCGTACAGGAACGAAAGGGCGGCGCGATCCTTCGAGAGACCCGCGTCGTCGGACAATTTATGGAGCGCCTTCGGCGCCTCGGCGGTATCGAAGACGAAGTGGCACCATTTTCCGCCCCGAAGCCCGGGGAGGGGGCACGCTGCCTCGTGGGGACAGGGGCTGACGGGCTTGAAGCCGAGCCGGAGGAGCGAGTCGCGCATGAGGGAGACGAAGCGGCCCGCGAGGGGCACGCCGGGTTCCACGAGCAGGACCGCCGCCTTGTCCTCGGCGTAGCTCGCGAGTCCCTTCGCGTGGCGCTTGGCCTGGGCCTCGATGGGGTCGGGATTGTCCCAGAAAAGCTCGTTGAACATGTTCGCGCTCGCGACCAGCCGTACCCGGCGGCGAAGGGAAACCCCGAGCTCGCCCTTGATGCGGACGATCTGCCAGGGCTCGTGGCCCGTCTTCGCGGCCAGGCTCAGGAACAGTTCCTCTCCGGCGGCGAGGGCGTTCTGGGAAAGGTCAACGCAGTACCAGGTAAGCTTTTTCGAGCGCAATTCCGGCCGGGCTATCCAGAGGGCGATGGGCAGGGTGAGGGGGCCGGAGCCGAGGTCCACCGCGGCGTCGCCGTCCGCAAGGTCGAGGGAAAGGCCCGCGAAAAGCCGGGTGAGGCGCACGAGGTTCCACCACATGTAATAGCGGATATAGGC
This sequence comes from Spirochaetales bacterium, assembly GCA_003245785.1. Classification (GTDB taxonomy): domain Bacteria; phylum Spirochaetota; class Spirochaetia; order Treponematales; family Treponemataceae; genus Teretinema. The sequence goes on from QKCE01000012.1 coordinate 13,000, forward strand.
AGAAAGGACCGGGGGCTCGTTCATGTAGCCGACCCGGCGCTCGGAACGCTCGTCGGTCAGCTCGTGGGAAAGCCCGCGGATATCCGTCGGCAGCTGCTGCAGCTTTCGGCTGTCCAGGGGCATTACCGACTGGACGAGGGCGGGGAATTCGTCGAGGAGCTTCCTCGTTTCGCCGGAAAGGCCCGCGAACACCGGGTCGCCCGACTCGGGGGCGCTGAAGGGCGGGTACTGGCGCCGGGGAGGTCGGTCTTGCCCGTCCCGGAACGCGCGGTCGCCGCCCTGTCGCTCGGCGAATTTGCCCCCGCGCGGGGCGGGGCCGCGTCCGGCCGGGTCGCCCCGACGGCCCGGGGAATCGCGCCTCGCGTCCCCGTCACGGGTGGCGGAAGCCTCCTTGCGGGCCTTCCGGGCCTCGGCGGTGGCTTTCGCCTTTTCGTGCCGTCTCGACTTCTCGTCAAGAATGTTCTGGTAAAAGGGTTTGTCGGGAGACCGGTCCCTGTCGTCTTTCATGAATATGCCTCCCTATGGGGAAAAGAAAATCCCTACAAGTTATAACGGGTAGCGCGGGGTTTCACAAGGGAGGGGGAAAGTGCCGGTTCGCGCCGGGTTGCCGAAACCGCCCGCGCCGCATGACGGGACGCGGGGACCGGTTGCCCGATCCCCGGCATCGCCTCATTCGTACACGATCCTCGGCGCCTTTCGGAGGGTAATCTTCCAGGAGGTGCCGGTGCCGATGTTGTAGGCCCCGGCGAAGGAGCCCTGGTTTATCGCCACCGCCACGCAAAGCAGGGAGTTGATATACACCAGCGGCTCGCCCATGGAAACCTCCGCGAAGGAGTGGGCGTAGACCATCGTGTTCCGGTAAACCTCGCGGGTATCGTTCCGGATGGAGACTTCCACCCGCTTTCCGTAATCGATGCCGAGGCTGGAGAAAAGCTCGTGGGAGATGTTCGACCATAGGCTTCCGAAACGGATGTCCAGCACGTCGATGGTGCCCTCGAGCACGTCGCCGTTCTTGACCGCGTCCACGTGGTGCAGCTCGACCAGGGTCGCGGGGTCGAGGCTTTCGCCGACCGCCTCGAAGGCTTGCTGGCCCGAGGCGATGCGGGCGCCGGTGTAGGCGTACACGTCGCGGCCGTGGAAGGTGTAGGAAAGTTCCGACCCGGAAAGGCGGTTCTTCGATTCGTCCAGGAGCCGCACCTCGGCGATCCCGAGCATCTTCTTGATATGGGTAAGGGTCCCATTGTCCGGGGTTACCACGTACTGGCCGCCCGTCGTCTTGGCCACGACGCTGCGCCGCGCGGTGCCGACGCCGGGGTCCACGACGGAGACGAACACGGTCCCCTCGGGCCAGTACTGTACGGTCTGGACGAGCCGGTACGAGGCTTCCCAGATATTGTACTGGGGAATGTCGTGGGTAAGGTCGAAGATGTTGAGTTCGGGGTCTACCTTCAGGGCGACCCCGTACATGGCGGAAACCGCGCCGTCGGCGATTCCGAAATCGGTCTGGTATACGAGAGCTCTGCTCATGATTCTATCCTTATAATATGTGACGCAGGAAATCTTGGGTCCGTTCCTCCCGGGGCCGGTCGAAGACCTCCTCCGGGGAACCTTCCTCGACGATCCTGCCTCGGTCCATGAATACTACGCGATTCGCCGCTGCCCGGGCGAATCCCATTTCGTGGGACACGACGATCATCGTCATGCCCTCCCGCGCGAGGTCCGTCATCACGTCCAGTACTTCCTTGATCATCTCGGGGTCAAGGGCGGAGGTCGGCTCGTCGAAAAGGAGGACCCGGGGATTCATCGCGAGCGCCCGGGCAATGGCCGCGCGCTGCTGTTGGCCCCCCGAAAGCTGGCGCGGGAACCGGTCCAGCTTGTCGGCGAGGCCTACCCGCTCAAGAAGGGCCTTGGCCCGCTCCCTCGATTCCCGGGCATTGCCCTTGCGCACGATCCTCGGCGCGAGGGAGACGTTCTCGAGGATCGTCATGTGCGAAAAGAGGTTGAAGTTCTGGAACACCATGCCGGCGTCCTCGCGAATCCTGCGAAGGTCCGCCTTCCGGTCGGTTACGCAGTCCCCGCCTATCCAGATTTCCCCCGAATCGATTTCCTCGAGCCGGTTTATCGAACGGAGCAGGGTGCTCTTGCCCGAGCCCGAGGGGCCGATGACGAGGACCACCTCGCCCTTCGCGACCTCGAGGGAAACCCCGTCCAGGGCGAGCACCCCGCCTTTGTCGGGATCGCCGAAGGTCTTGACCGCGCCGGTCACGCGGATGAACGCGCCGCTCATCGGGAGGCCTCCCGCTTGATCCGGCGCTCCAGGGCGCGGACGAGTAGGGAAAGGCTCACGGTGAGGCAAAGGTAGAAGAACGCGACCACGTTGTAGGTCTCGAAAAACTTGAAGGTGTTCGCGGCGTAGACCTTTCCGAGCTGGGTTATGTCCTGGACGCCCAGGACCGACACGAGGGCCTAGTCCTTCACCATGGCGATGAACTCGTTCGCTAGGGCGGGAAGCACGTTATGGATTGCCT
>QKCE01000264.1 GCA_003245785.1 Spirochaetales bacterium
CCGCGAGGAAGTCGAAATGGCCCCTTTCGCGGAAAAAGAAGGAGTGACTGGTCGTGAGGGGGTTCATCATCTCCGAGACTTCCTCCCCGGTGGGAGCGGCTTCGAGGACGCGGACGCACTCGCCGAAGGAACGGCAGCCCAGCGACCGGAGCCTCTTCGTGAGCCTGCCGCTCACGAGGCCCCGCTTCTGGGCGGGCAGGTGTATCCCGAACCGCTCGTACACGAGTCCCGTTATGTAGTCGAACTCGCGGTCGGCGAGGGGTATGAGGTCCTCGTTGGGCGGGAAGTCCGGGACGCGTTCATTCACCGGCGGGGCCTCCCGCGCCGGCCAGGTTTTCGTCCTTCACTATCTTCTCGACGTCGAGCAGTATCTTGATCGATTCCCCCACCTTTCCCATGCCGCTGATGTAGCGGTCCCGGCCGGATTGGGTGCGGAAGTTCGGGGGCGGCTCGATGGACTTCTCGGGAATTTCCATTACCTCTTCCACCGTGTCGACGAGGCAGCCGACGAGCACGCCGTCGACCTCGGTGACGATGATGCAGGTGCGGTTGTCGTATTCCCTCGCCTCCATGTCGAAGCGGAGGCGAAGGTCGACGATGGGGATCACCTTGCCGCGGAGGTTTATGACCCCCTTCACGTAGGCCGGCATGTCGGGCACCTCCGAGATGGGCTGCAGCTCGATGATCTCGATCACGAACCGGATGCCGATCCCGTAGGATTCCCTGCCGATCCTGAAAAAAAGGTATTTATTGGCCTGGGTATCCTCGTTGTCCTCGTCGTCGACGAGAAATTCGTCGGAGACCCCGCCGCTCTTCAGTTCAACCATGTCCGCCGTCCTTTCCTAGAATTTCCCGAAATTGTTGTCGTCCAGGGAGATAATGTCCGCCGGGTTCAGCGGCCCCGCCCTGCCGGTGGAGGACAGCGTCCGCCTCGCGGCCGCCGGCTTGGCCGCCTGCGACGAGAACCCGGACGCGCCCCGGGTTACCGCCGGCGCGTTGGCCCCCACGGGGTCGTGGCGGATGCCCCGCCGGGCGAGCTCTGCCCGGAGCATCGCGAGGAGCTCGGCGTTCCCCGCCTCCCTCTCGGCGGCCCGGATCTTGAAGCGGGAAAGCATGGACTTGACCTGCTGGGCCTGGGACGAGAGCTCTTCCGAGGCGGAGGCGCTCTGCTCGGCGCTCGCCGTGTTGCTCTGGGTAACCTGGTCGATCTGGTTGAGCCCGAGGGATATCTGGTCGAGACCCTGGGTTTGCTCGCGGCTCGCGGTCGCCACTTCCTCGGCGATTTCCGAAACCTGCGAGGCCCCGTCCACGATCTGGTCGAGCTGCCCCGCGGTGCTCGTCACGAGTTCGTTGCCCCTCTGGATGTTCGTGATCGCTTCCTCGACCATGCGGGTCGTGTCCTTCACGGACTCGGCGCTCCGGACCGCGAGATTGCGCACTGCCTCGGCGACCACCGCGAAGCCCTTGCCGTACTTGCCCGCCCGGGCGGCCTCGACGTTCGCGTTGAGGGCCAGGAGGTTGATCTGGAAGGAGATGTCGTCGATGGTCTTTACGACCTTCTTGATCTCCTCGGCGCTGGTGTTGATGTCGTTCATCGCCAGGACCAGGTCCTTCATCTGGGCGTTCCCGCTCGTGGCGTTGTCCTGGGCCGACCGCGCGAGGGTATTCATGCGGAGGGCGTTCTCGGTGTTCTGCTTGGTCTGGCTCGCGATCTCCGTGGTGGAGGAGGTGATCTCCTCCAGCGACGAGGCCTGCTCGCTCGCCCCCTGGGACAGGGACTGGCTCGCCTGGGAAACCTGGACGGCCCCCTCGGCGACCTGGTCCACCGCTATGTTGATCTGCGACAGGGTCTGGTTGATCGACCGGAGAGACTCGTTCAGCGCCGTCTTGAGGACGTCGAAGTCGCCCTTGTAATCGCCGGTAATCTCGGCGGTGAGGTCCCCTTCCGCGAGGAGCTTGAAGGCGGCGATGGTCTCGTTGATCGGGGTGATGACGAGGTCGAGGGTGCGGTTGATCCCGAGGATGACCTTCTGGAAGTCCCCGAGGTGGCGTTCCGAGTCGGCCCGGGTCTGCAGGGCCCCCGCGATGGCGGCCTCGGAGAGCATGTCCGTGTCCGCGACGAGGGACTCGATCGCCTTGACGGACTGGCCGAGGGCGTTGCTGATGGTAACGAAAAGCTCCGCGGTTTCCCGGGTGTCCTCGTCGCTCTGGGAGACGGCGAGGTCGCAGTCGAGGTTGCCCTGGGATATCTTCTGGAGGTTCCCCTTGAGCCGCGCGATCTCCTCGTTCTGGAAGGCCGCGATCTTGTTCATTTTCCGCTCGGCGTTCTTGATCGCCGTCTGGTCGACGATTACCTCCATCGCGCCCACGATCGCGCCGGACTTCGAGTGGAGCGGGACCGCCGAATATGATATGTCGTAACTCTGGTCGAGCGGGCGGGCGATCGTGGAGGAATTGCTCACCCCGTTCGACTGGATCGAGCGGCTGCACGCGCAGTTCTGGGTCCGGCAGTCTCCGGTACGGAAGAAGTCGAAGCATTTCCGCCGGGAAGCGACCAGGTCAAGGGAGTTCATCGCGCCCAGGGCCGCCCCCGCCTTGTTCATGAATTGGATTTCGAAATCCTTGTTGATGCTCATGCAGGGGGTCGGGATATTGTCTATGAAGCTCACGAGGGCATCGAAAGAGGCGTTCACCCCGGCGATTACCTCGCGGTATCCCCCGGAGAATTTTCCCTCGTCGCCCCGGAAGGTAAGGCGCCCCTCCAGTGCCGCGTTGGTGAGGAGGTCCGCCTCGGCGACCATCATGGTCAGCGTCGCGGTGACCTGGTCTATCGCGCCGGCGACCTGGCGGAACTCGTCCCTGGCCTTCGTCTCGAGTTTCGCGGTCATGTCGCCCCTGGCGATCTTGTCGATGGCCGCGACGGTTTTCTTGACCGTGCGGCTCATGGTCGTGCCGAAGAGCAATCCCAGGAGAACGGCGATCGCGAGCCCGATAGCGCTGGCGGCGAGCATGGTTGCCGTGGCGATGGTGCCGGTTTTCGCGGCCCTCTCGGCTTCCTGGACCCCGTAATAGTCGGTTACGTACGCGAGGTTTTTTTCGAGGTTCGCGAAGAGGACGTTGAAGGCCTCGCGGTTCGGGCCGAACACGTGGGCGTTGATCTGCCCGTAGGTTGCCGCGATCTCGTCGGCGTTCGACATCGTTTGGACCTTTTTCGCGAGTTGCGAGGTCGTGTTGGTGTACGCCGCGCCGGAGGTCAGGGTATCCTTCACGGCGTCCCAGAGTTTCTGCTCCTCCGCCGTTTTCGGGAGCGCGTCATAGAGGTCGTACACGGGCCTGTAGGTCGCCCGGCTCGCGTCGATCGTCGCGAACTGTTCGTCTATGAAGCCCGGCGTGTACCCGCCCCGCGGATTCGCCAGGTTATGAATGGCCCCGAGAATCGTCCTGAATTCCTTGGAGATGGTATCCAGGTAGGTTATCGAAGGAATGGTCTTCGCGTTCATTTTTTCGATCGTGGCGTTCAGTGAACCGACCATGGAAACCCCGAACCCGCCGATTACGGCGCAGATAAGGGCGACCCCGAGAAATGCCGACAGCAACTTCGCGAGAATTTTCAATTTGTTCCTCCTGGCATGGCGTTCATGCCGTTTATTCTATTTTCATTGAAAGGAGCCTTCCGGTGTCGATGATGAAGCTCACGCTCCCGTCGCCCAGAATGCTGCATCCGGATATGCCGTCGACCTTCCCGAGGTATTCGGAAAGGGATTTAACCACTATCTGCTGGTTGCCGATCACCTCGTCGATCAGTATGCAGGCCTTGCGGCCGTTGTTTTGCGCGATGATCACGATGCCCTTTGTCGGGTCCCGCCCGGCGCCGCCGACGCGGAAAGTTTCCCAGAGCTTGATGAGGGGAAGGAATTCGTTCCGGATATTCACCGTGTCCCCGGCGGTATCCGTCGTCGTGAGCTGGCTTTCGGTAACCTTCACGAACTCGATAATGTCGCCCAGGGGAATGGAATAGCGGTTGTTCCCCACCCGCACGGTAATGCCGTCGATTATCGCCATGGTGAGGGGAATCACGAGGACGAACTCGGTGCCGGCACCCGGCACCGTGCGGATGTCGATCCGCCCGTGGATACGCTCGAGATTCTTCTTTACCACGTCGAGGCCCACGCCCCGGCCCGAAACCTCCGAAACCACCGAGGCGGTCGAGAAGCCGGGCTCGAAGATGTATTGCCAGACCTCCGAATCCGTCATGGACCCGGGGTCGCCCTTCAGGAGGCCCCGCTCGGCCGCCTTGGCGAGTATCCGTTCCCGGTCGAGCCCCGCGCCGTCGTCCTTAACGGTAATCCAGATGTCCGAGCCCTCGTATTTCGCGTTGAGCCTGACCGAGCCGGTCTCGGCCTTTCCCTTGCCGGCGCGGACGTCCCGGGACTCTACTCCGTGGTCGATCGCGTTCCGGAGGATGTGCACCAGCGGGTCCGCGACCTGCTCGATGACGTTCTTGTCCATTTCCGTGTCCTGGCCGGACACCTCGAAGTCGATCGGCTTGTCGAATTTCCGCGAAAGGTCCCTCACGAGCCGGCGCATCTTCTGGAAAAGGCCGTCGAGGGGGATCATGCGGATCATCATGGTCGTTTCCTGGAGCTCCCGGCTTATCTTGTTGAGCCGGGCGAAGGACTTCGAGAAGCCGTCGAGCTTGAGTCCCGCGAGGTCCGGGCTGTTGAGCACCATGGCCTCGGCGGTGATGAGCTCCCCGACGAGGTCGAAAAGCTTGTCGAGCTTCGCGGTGTCCACCCGGATTTCCCGGCGGACCACTTCCCTCACGGCTTCCGGCTCGCCGACGGCGGCCTGGGCCTGCTGCTCCCTGAGGGCGGAGTCGACGACGGTTTTATCGACGACGCCCTTCTCGACCAGGATCTCGCCGATTGGCCGCTCCTGCTCCTTGAGGGCCGCGCTTACCTGCTCGTCGTTGACCGCGCCCATGCCGACGAGGATTTCCCCGAGGCTCTTGTATGCCTCGTGGGCCTCAGCCTGCGCTTCGGTGGCGGCTCGGGCCGGGCTTGCCCGTCCCGCGTCGGGGGGGACGTATCGCTCCGGGCCCTCGTCGCCTTCCTCCTCCCCCTCGAGGATTACGGCGGAGGAAAGGATGGCCCGAAGGCGGTCTATGAATTTGATGAGGGCGTTGGAAAAGGCTTCCGATACGGGGATGGACTTTTTGCGCGCCTCGTCGAGGGTTCCTTCCATTTCCATGCAGGTACTCTCGAGGAGGAGGTATCCGAAGAAACCGGAATTTCCCTTGATGGTGTGGATCGCGCGGAATATGTCGTTGATATGGTCGGTCTCCGCCTTCCCGGCCTCGAGGCCGAGGACGATCCGTTCGGTGGCGTCGACGGTATCGGCGCATTCGCCGATGAACCGTTCCACCATGTCCCGCGTCACGAGGCTCGTCAGTCGAATGGAATTGGGAACCCCCGCGGCCCCCGTATCGACCGCGTCGGTCACGGGCGCGCCGGCCTCTCCCGGGTCTTCCGGACCGGCCGCCGCCGTCACGCTTCCCGATGCCGGGGGCACGCCGGCGTTCCCGGCCGTTCCCGGCGCCCTCAGGGCCTCGATCGCGCGCGCGATCGCCTTTGCCTGGCCGGAGGCGACGTTTTCCCCGTCCGCGTCCGTCCAGTTCTTTTCCACGATGCCGATCAGCTTACGGAGGATATCCACGGTCTCGAAGACGATATCGATCGACTCCGGGGTCGGGTCGACGCGTTCCTTGAGGAATACGTCGAGCAGGGTTTCCGCCTCGTGGGTAAGCCCCTTGATATGGTCGAAACCGAGGTAACCGGCGGAGCCTTTCACGGAATGGAAAAGCCTGAATACGGAATTGAGCTTCGGCGTCCGGTCCCCGCCGTCGTCCAACGTGGAAAGCTGGCTTTCCGCGTCGTCCAATCGCTCGTATCCTTCCTCGATAAACGATATGATTATTTCCCTTGTTTCGTCGTCAAGCGGAGCGTCCATTCGCCCTTTTTTCACTCCTTATACGTATTTTTTAATTTTGATGAATCGGTCCGGGTTTTGCAACTTTTTTTATCGAATATATTAACCCGCGAAATTGAACCGGTAGCCGCTTCCCTTCGTGCGGTCCACCGTAAAGGTGCCGTTCAGCTGCCTGCACATGCCGCGGACCAGCTTGAGGCCGAAGGTGCAGGGGTTTTCCGGATCGACCGTTTCCGGCAAGCCGTTCCCGTCGTCCTCGAACCCGAGCCGGATCGACCCGTCCTGCCGCCTGATGGAGATTGAAATCTCGCCGGAGTCGCGGCCCTTGAAGGCGTATTGCATCGAGTTCATGACGAGCTCGTTGATGATCATGCCGATCTTCGAGATTTGCGAGGTATCGACGGGAAAGTCGGATATATCGTAGTCGAAGGAAACCTTCTTGTGGTCGGGGTAGAGGCCCGCGATATTCGAAACGAGCTGCTCGACGTAGGAGCGCACCGACATGGTGTCGACGCTCCCGTAGCGGTAGAGCCGGTCGTGGAGGATCCCCATGTTCGTGATCCGGGCGATCGTGTTGTGGAGGGCCAGCTTCGATTTGGGGTCCTGTATCGTCTCGGTCTGCAGGGTGAGCATGTTCGAGATGGTCTGGAGGTTGTTCTTGACCCGGTTGTGGATCTCGAAAAGGAGCACTTCCTTTTCCTCGAGAAGGGCCTTTATCTTCGTCTCCCCGGCAGCGGCCTCGTCGGCCTTGTCCTTCAGTTCCTTCTGGAGCGCGATGATCCGCTCCCCCGCGAGGATTCTCGCGTGAAGCTCGCCGGGGTCGTAGGGCTTGGAGATGTAGTCGTTCGCCCCCGAGTCGAGTCCCTGCACGATGTCGTTCTTTTCGCTCTTGATCGTCAGGATGATCACGTATACGGGCATCCCGGTTTCGCCCTCGCGAAGCCTGCGGCAAATCTCTATACCGTCGCAGCCCGGCATGAGCCAGTCCAGGATCGCCATCTCCGGGTGGTCCGGGCGCTGAAGCCTCGCCAGGGCCTCCGACCCGTTGGCGCAGGGTATCACGGAGTGGCCGTTTTTTTCGAGGAGCATCGTAAGGATGGTTCTTGAGGCTACGTCATCGTCGGCCACCAGGATTCTCATCTGTTTCCTCCGTCAAGATTCGTTGAAGCGCATGGCGCAACTCAATAAAAGTATTCTTCATCAACATGAATTTTTCCATGCTTTCGGGGGCGGTTTTTCCCGTATCCGCGGACTCGAGCTCCCGGGCGTACTCCGCAAGCCGCCGGGAACCGAGGTTCAGGGCGGCGCCGTGCAGGCTGTGGGCGGCGTGCCGGACCCCGTCGCCGTCGCCCCGGCCGAGGGCTTCCCCGATTTCCTCGATTTTTTTCGGGGCGTCGGCCAGGAACGCGTCGGCCATTTTCCCGAAGAGGGCCCGGTCCCCGAGAAGCCGTTCCCGCACCGCCCCCTGGTCGAAGAGGGACGAATCCTCCCTGTCCGGGGCGTGGGCGCGGAGGGTCTCGGCGAGCTTTCTCGCGTCGAGGGGTTTCGAGACCATCTCGTCCATGCCCGCCTCCAGGCACTTGAGCCGGTGCTCGACTCCCCGATGGGCGGTAATCGCGACTATTGGGAGTCTCTTGCCCGGGGCTCCGGAACGGGTCTCTGCCTCGCGGATACGCCTCGCGGTTTCGTAGCCGTCCATCACGGCCATGTTGCAGTCCACGAGCAGCATATCGTAGGAAATTCGCTCGAGGGCGTCGAGGGCCTCGGCGCCGTTCGCCACGGAATCTACGGTAACCCCGAGCTTTTCCAGGATTTTCTCCGCCACCAGCCGGTTGGTGAGATTGTCCTCGGCGAGAAGGACTTTAAGGGGCGCGCCTTCCGGCGGCGGGAAGGTTTCGCGGACTTCCGCGGTTTCGGCAGGCCCGGGAGCCGCCGGGGTTTCGCTTTTTGTCCCCGTTATCGCCTCCTCTTCCGGGAACCCGAATTCCGCGGTAAACCAGAAGGTGGAGCCCTTGCCTTCGGCGCTCGTAACGCCGATCTCGCCGCCCATGAGTTCCGCCAGTTGCTTGGATATCGCGAGGCCGAGTCCCGTCCCCCCGTATTTCCGGGTTTTCGAGCTGTCTACCTGGCTGAAGGGCTCGAAAAGCAGCCCAAGCTTTTCCTCGGGAATGCCGATACCCGTGTCCCGCACCGTAAATTTAAGAAGCATTCCCCGGGGCACGGGTTCCTTCGGGTCGACGGCGACGTAGACCGCCCCCGTCTCGGTAAACTTGACCGCGTTTCCCACGAGATTCACGAGAATTTGCCGTAGCCTTCCCGGGTCTCCCAGGAGCGGGTCCGGGACGGCGGGATCGATTCGGGTATGGATACGAAGCTTCTTTTCCCGGGCCTGGCCGGCGAGGAGCATAGCCGTTTCCTCGATTACCGCGGACACGCTGAAGTTGACCGGCTCGAGCAAAAGCTTGTTCGCCTCGATCTTGGAATGGTCGAGGAGCTGGTTGAGGAGCTCGAGGAGCCCGGTGCCCCCCGAGCGGATAAGCTCGGCGTATTGCCGCTGCGCGGGGTCGAGCTTCGTGTCCAGGAGGAGGCCGCTCATGCCGATTATGCCGTTCAGGGGGGTGCGGATTTCGTGGCTCATGGTGGCGAGAAACGCGCTCTTCGCGATATTGGCCGCCTCGGCGCGCAGCATCAGCTCGTTCGCCCGGATTCCCGCGGCTTCCATTTCCCGGTTGTAGCGGATAAGGTTCGCCTCCGTCGTTTTCTGCTCGGTGATGTCCCAGTTCGTGCCGACGAGGTGGGTGGGTTTCCCCGTCCCGTCGAATTGGATGATGCCGAGGGAACGGAGGGTATGGACGCTGCCGTCGGGCCATACGACCCGGAACTCGGCGTTGTAGTCCGCCTTGCATTCGACCACCGCCCGAAATAGGCTCAGTTGTACCGCGCGGTCTTCCGGGTGCAGGCGGGTTTGCCACACGACGAAGCCGTCTGCCTCCTCTTCCCGGGAACTGCCGTAAAGCCGGTACATTTGGTCGTCCCAGAGTTCCGTATTCGTCTCGAAGCTGTAATCCCAGGTGCCGACGCCGCCGGCCCGGGTCGCGAGGCGGAGCCGCTCAGTCGCGGCGCGGAGCCTTTCCTCCTGGCTCGCGAGGGACGAGATATCGATGAAGCATTCGAGAATCTTCGGCCTTCCGCGCTCTATCACCTTTATTACGGTTTTGGAAATCGGCACCGGGTTGCCCCGCGAGGTCAGGAAGGTAACACGTTCCTCGTGAAGGTCGAATCCCGAGATGGGGCATTCGTTTTCCGGGCGGGGACAGATGCGGCCATGGCACCGGGCGCCGATCAATTCGCCCGCCTTTCCGCCGTAAAGGCGGAGGGCGTAATCGTTCGCCTGTTCGATGCGGTGGGTCTCCGGGTCGATTACCACGAGGCCGATGGGGAGGCGGGCGACTAGGGTTTCGGCAAGCGTGTCGGGGAAGATTACCGGCGCGTCGTCCGGCGCCGACCCGTCCGCCCGGGTGAGCATTCCCCGGAAGAGGGGCCACCGCAATTTTCCCTCGACCCGGAGCTTGCGCCTCCCGTCGGCGGGATGGGCGTAGGAGAACTCGTAACGGACGGTCCGGTCGGTATTGTTCGGCGAAAGGAGTTCCCTTACCCGCCTGAGGTCTTCGGGGTCGAGCCGGTCGCGATGGGCGAGGAGGGCTTCCCCCTCGGGTATGGCCGTCAGCTGGCGAAAGGCATCGTTCGCGTCCAGGGAGTCGAGGTTGCAGTCGTAACAGAACAGGCCGAGCGGAAAATCCCCGAGGACGGATTCCCATGAGGCTTCCGGGCCCGGCGCGTATTTCGCCGCCATCGCCGCCGGGTCAGCCGACGAGCCCGAGGGTTTTCAGCTCCTCGACGAGTTTGGTCCGGTCGATCGGCTTGACGAGATACGCGTCGCATTGTTCCTTGAACGCGCCCATTACGTTCTTCTTGTCGTCGAGGGCCGTGGTCATGATGATTTTCGTCCCGTCGGAGGAGAAGATGCCCGCCTCTTCCTCGATGCCGCGGATGCGCTTGAGCGCCGCCTGTCCGTCCATTTCGGGCATCATGATATCGAGGCAAACGAGGTCGTAAGGGGTGCCCGACTCGAGGGCAGCCCGGAAGGCTTCCACGGCCTCGAGGCCGTTTACGCTGATGTGGCATTCCCCGTAAGCCTGGAGAATTCCCTGAAGCAGGAGCCGAGAGGTAAAATCGTCCTCAGCGATCAATGTTTTCACAAATATCCTCCGTTTTACCATTTACTATAATGCGTACCCGAATCGCGCGCCAGAAATTAGGCTGTTTTTATCCCGTCCTGTAGTCGAATGCCCGGGGGGCGCCCGGTGCCTGGCCGTATTCCCGCTCGACTTGTCCAAGCCCCGCTAAATTCCTATAATAAATATCCCAAAGGAGCCTGAATTGAACGTACGAGTCCGTTACGCGCCTTCCCCGACGGGAATGCAGCACATCGGCGGTGTGAGAACCGCGCTTTTCAATTATCTGTACGCCCGTTCCACGGGGGGCAAGTTCATTCTCCGTATCGAGGATACGGACCAGACCAGATACGCCCCCGAGTTCGAACAGAACCTGTACGATACCCTTTCCTGGCTCGGCCTGGACTGGGACGAAGGCGGTCCCCGGGGCGGGGAGTACGAGCCCTACGTTCAGTCCAAACGCTTTGAGCTGTATAAAAAATACGCCCTCGAGCTCGTCGAGAAAGGGCAGGCCTATTACTGCTTCTGCGACGAGGAGCGCATGGAAACCCTGCGTAAGGCCCAGACGGTAAACAAGATGGCCCTTGGTTACGATCGCCATTGCCGTTCCCTTTCCGGTGACGAGGTTCGGGAGAATCTCGCCGCCGGAAAGCCCCACGTGATCCGCCTCGCGGTTCCCCTCGAGGGTTCCACCCGGTTCCACGACGAGCTGTTGGGCGACATCGAGTGGAAGAACGAGGACGTGAGCCCCGACCCGGTCCTCCTCAAGAGCGACGGGTTCCCGACCTATCACCTCGCGAACGTGGTGGACGATCACCTCATGAAGGTGTCCCACGTCATGCGCGCCCAGGAATGGATACCCTCAACGCCGCTGCACGTGATCATGTACAAGTCCTTCGGCTGGGACTATCCCGACTATTGCCACCTGCCGATGGTCATGGGCGAGGACGGTCAGAAGCTGTCCAAGCGCCACGGGGCCACGAGCTGCAACGAGTTCCGGAACAACGGGTACCTGAAGGACGCCCTTATCAATTACGTGGCGATGTTGGGCTGCTCCTACGAGGACGGCCGCGACATGTACGCCCTGGAGGAGCTGGGGCAGCTTTTCCGGATGGAGAAGATCAACAAAGCCCCCGCGGTGTTCGATTACAAGAAGCTCGAGTGGTTCAACGGCCAGTATATGCGCCTGAAATCCGACGGGGAGCTTTTCTCCCTGGTATGGCCCTTTATCGCGAACTCCGGCATCCTGGGTGCCTGCGGCGCGGGGGAGGCCAATTCCCCCGAGGCGAGGGCGGCGGCGGGCCTGCGGTTCGCCGACCAGACCCTGCTGGAGCCCACGGCGGCCCAGCGCGAAACCCTCATGGGCGCGATGCCCCTGATCCGGGAGCGCCTTCACTTCCTCACCGACGCGCCCCTGATGGTGAATTTCATCTTCAACGAGCCCGCCGTGCCGCCGGTGGAGGAAATCGTCCCGAAGCGGCTCGACGCCGCGAAAACCGCGGAAGTTCTCGCCGCCGCGAAGGACGTAATCGCGAAAATAGGAAGCCTTTCCGAGGAAGAGGCCGACGTGCTTTTCCGCGCGAAGGCGGAGGAACTGGGCGTGAAGCTCGGAGACCTCATGATGCCTATCCGCATGGCCGTCACCGGTAGCCGCGTAAGCCCCCCCTTGGTAGGTTCCATCCAGGTGATCGGCGCGGAAAAGGCGAACCGGCGTATCGACCGGGCGCTCGCCGAGCGCTTCGCCTGACGGGCGGAACCCATCCCTCAAGGGCGTACAAGCCCGCTAGGACGTAAAAAAAAACGGGGCAATCCGGCGCGCATGTCCGGATTGCCCCTTGTTTATCCCTTTCCTACCCTAATTGAGGCCGTCCAGGATGGCCTGCAATTCCCGGGCCCATTCCCCCGATTCCACCTTCTTCGAAAATTCCCTGGTCAGGGGCTCGAGCGCGTCGTATCCGGTTTCACCGACGAAAAAATACAGGGGCATGGTCAGCAGCGGAGGCTCATGGACCGTATACGCGGCGAGGCCGGCCCTGCGGGCGAGTCCGGGCGTGAGGGCCCGAGGGGCGAGTATTACGTCGACCCGGCCCGAATCGAGCATTTGAAATTCGACCTCCAGGCTCGCGACGTCTACCACCGGAATGCCTTTCGTAATTTCCGTTTGCGTCGGGTTTCCCCGCTGAATCGCCACGGCATACCGGGACAAGTCCTCTACGGACCGGACCACGATTCCCGGCTTGACGCTTATCGCCACGGTATCGTTGTCGTAAAGGGGGACGGGAACGGCCCTGATTCCCGGGAGTTCCGTAGCCAATTGAATCGTCGTGAAGAAGGTCCCCTGGTAAAGGTTTTTTCGCATGGAATACAGGAGTCGCGCGTAGGGTTCGTAGCTGAACTCCGCCTCGAAGCCCGCGCTCGTAAAAACCTCGGCTATCAATGGCTCGAAAGGTTTCAGCGTATCGATGGATACGACGGTAAAGGTTTCCGCAAAAAAAGGCATCGCCCACGCGAGGAGAAGAATCGCAATGGGCGCTTTCCTTATCATGTTGCCCCCGGTGACGCAGGTTATCGCGGGAATACCCGCATACACCAAAGTCTCGTCAATGACCGGACAAGATTCAAGTCCGGGGGATTGGGGATTATCGTTCCGTGGGCTTCAGATAGGAATGGACGCCCGAAACCAGGCTCAACACAAGCCAGAACAGCCAGGTAAACGAGAAGAACATACCTATAAAACCGACGATACCATGGGATATTCCGCGTTTTTTCATAGTCTGCCTCACTTCTTGTTCTTAGACACAAGATAAACAGGTTTGGTGCGACACGGCGACACTTTTCGTCATTCTTTTTATTTCGAAGCATGCGCGGGGGATTTACGTTATATTTTGCCGTAGCCGAAGGAGGATTTCGCCATGACGATCGCCCAGAACAGGATCCGCATTCTCTACTATACGGGCTCCCTTTCGATCGCGGCGGTTCTGCTCGCGATCCTGGGCGGAACGTACCTCATAACCTACGCGTCCCAAACCGGGGAGAAGATTCGCCAGCTCTCCGACGGCATATACGACATGAAAAAGACCTACGTGAAGGACGTGATAGACCGCACGATCCAGGATATCGATATCGAGCGGGACCGGCTCGTCGCCTCGGAAACCCTCCGGCTGGGCCGCGTGCGGGACCGCGTCGTCTCGATTCTCGGGGAGGAAGGAAGCCTTTCGGGCCTGGAGACCCACCTCTACCGGGAGGGGATCGTCGGCGAGGGAGTGGAAGCCTGGGCGCTGGACCGGCGAACGGGCAAAATCGAGACCCTGGGGACCGGCGGGCAGGCCTCCGAAGCGGCTTCGGGGGACGCGGCGTTCCGGGGACTGGTCGAAGGGTTCCGCGCGTCCTACAGGGTAGAGTCCGGGCGTTACTCGATACTCCTCGGCCTTCCCGCCGCGAGCGTGGAAAACCAGGTCAGGGAAATAGCGGAGAACCGCGTGCGCCGCGAGCGCTTCGTCGACGACGGCTATATATGGATAAACTGGATACTCGATTACGACGGGGGCGACGATTACGCCATCCGTCTCGTGCACCCCAACCTGCCGGAAACCGAGGGCTCGTACCTTTCGACGAATACCGAGGACATAAAGGGCAACAAGCCCTACCTCGCGGAACTCGAAGGTCTCAAGAAGGACGGGGAGCTGTACAACGAGTATTACTTCAAGAAGATGGATTCCGACGCCGTCGTCCACAAGCTGAGCTACACGAAGCTTTACGCGCCCTACGACTGGGCGATCGGGACCGGGGTATACCTCGACGACCTGGACGCCCTCGTGGCTTCGGAGACCGCGGCGATGAAACGCACCCAGCGGTCCTTCACCTTCCGGTTCCTCGGAATCGGGGCGCTCGCCCTGGCCCTGTCGATAAGCCTCATCGTGGTGTTCGAGCGGCGTCTCGAGATCCTTATCCAGGGCTTCCAGGAAGAGGTGACCGCGAAAAACCGGGAGCTCGAGGAGGAGAAGAAGCATATCGAGGAAATCGCCTACCTCGACCCCCTGACCGGGCTCCTCAACCGGCGGGCCATGCTCGCTCTGATCGAGCGGGCCTTCGCGAAGGCACTCCGGCACGGCGGGACCTTTTCGGTCGTGCTGGGCGATATCGATCATTTCAAGCGGGTTAACGACGAGCGGGGCCACCTCGCGGGGGACTGCGTGCTCGCGGGACTCGCGAAGGCCGTCAAGTCCCGGGTACGGGCGGTGGACGCGGTTTCCCGCTGGGGCGGCGAGGAATTCCTCCTCCTTTTGGACGAAACGGCGAACCGGGACGCGGTCGCGAGCGTGGACCGGATCCGTGATGCGATCGCGGGGGACTCGATTCCCTTCGAGGAAGGGGAGCTGCGGGTGAGCATGTCCTTCGGCGTATCCTCCTGGAGCCCGGATACGCCCAATTCCACGGAGCTGATCAGGCTCGCCGACAACCGGCTCTACGAGGCGAAGGAACGGGGCCGGAACCGGGTTGTCGGGGAGTGAGCGGCCCTGCCGCGACGGGGTAGCGCGTCGCCGGGATCGCGCCGGGGCCCCGCGAAACGGGCCAAGCAACCGCCTGCCTGAGCTTACATGACGGTGGCGGGGAGCCCCTCGTCCACTTCCCCCGAGCGCTCCCCCCGCGGCCCTTCCGCGCGGCGGCTGCCGCGACCGAATCCCGGAGGGGCGGGGAATTTCTGCCTCGATCAAGTCTCTTTAATGCCGCTTCTGTACACTTGCGCCCGTGGTATGGTAAAATTGGCTCCTATATCATGTCCCTCGCCACCAGCGGGGGCAAAGGAGCAACATACAAGATGGATGATCGATCGGTAAGCATGGAAAAAATCGTGAGCCTCGCCAAGCGGCGCGGGTTCGTCTTTCAGTCCTCCGAGATTTACGGGGGGCAGAACGGCGCCTGGGACTACGGTCCCCTCGGCATCGAGCTCAAGAACAACATTCAGAAAGCCTGGTGGAAGGAAATGACCCAGCTTCACGACAATATCGTGGGCCTCGACGCGGCGATCCTGATGCATCCGAAGGTGTGGGAAGCGTCCGGCCACGTGGCGAATTTTTCCGACCCCCTGGTCGACTGCAAGGACTGCAAGAGCCGGTTCCGCGCGGACGACGATACCCAGATTTCCCCCGAGGCCGTGGCGGCCCGGAAGTGCCCCAAGTGCGGCGGCCCCCTGACCGAGCCCCGGTCCTTCAACCTGATGTTCAAGACGAGCATCGGCCCCGCGGAAGACACCTCCAGCGTGATTTACCTCCGCCCGGAAACCGCCCAG
>QKCE01000200.1 GCA_003245785.1 Spirochaetales bacterium
CGGAGTTCCGGGAAATAGTCCCTCCGGCTGCCGCCCCCGCTTATCGCGCGGGAAGAGCGGAAAGCCGTCGCACAGCACGCTGACGGCCTGCCTCCCGCCCGGCCGTCAGTATACCGGCGTAAGCGCCGCCCCGCCTTCAAGTACGGTTTTCAGGTTTCTCGCGGCCAGCATGGCCATTTCGTTCCGGGTCCGGTGGGTCGCGGAACCGAGATGCGGGGTAAGCACCACGTTATCGAAGGTCAATAGAGGGTTGTCAGGGGCGATCGGCTCGACCTCGAATACGTCCAGCCCCGCCCCGGCGATGGTCCCGTTTCGCAGCGCCTCGATGAGGGCTTTTTCGTCGATGGTTTGTCCCCGGGAAGCGTTGATGAAAAAGGCGGAGGGTTTCATCAGGGAAAACTCCCGTTTCCCGATCATGCCGCGGGTTTCCTCCGTGAGGGGCATCATGCAGACGATGAAATCCGATTCCGCCAAAAGCCCGTCGAGGTCCCGCCACGCGACGCCGAGGGCGCTTTCCGCTTCGGGCTTCCGGTGCCGGTTGTAATACCGGACTTCCATGGAAAATCCCCCCACGGCCCGTCTCGCGACGGCCTCGCCGATCCTGCCCATGCCGATGATTCCGAGGGTTTTGCGGTGAACGTCCGAGCCGTAGAGATTCGTTCCGTCGGAGGGCTTCCACGCCCCGTCCCGGACGTACCGATCCAGCTCCGCGATCCTGCGGGAAGAAGAAAGCATGAGGCCCAGGATCAGGTCCGCCACGGTCTCGTCCAGCACGCCCGGCGTGTTGGTGACCGCCACTCCCCGTTTTTTCGCCTCGTCGACGTCCACGTTGTTGTACCCGACGGAAACGTTGCACACCGCCTTCAGCAAGGGGGCCGCGTCGAAAAAGGCGGCGTCCACCCTCGTCCCGAAGATTATCGCCCCTGCCTTGTCCGACATTTTGCCGAGCAATTCCTCCCTGGGCAGCCCGTTCGCGTCGCAATATTCGCATTCGCAAAAACCTTCGAGGTACGCCCTGACGGACTCGTGGATTCGCGCGCCGATCAATACCTTTGGCTTCGCCATGTTACGCTCCTGCGGGGAGGCCCGGAAGGATGTAGGTTTGCGGGTCGGCCTCCCCCCTGATTTTCCAATGATAACCGAAAGGGCGACTTTACGCACGCCCGTCGCCTCTTTCCCGGGGTTTTCGGGCAAGCCGTCTCCCGGGGGCGACAAGGGACGCGGGAAAGGGCCGGCCGCCGGCGCGGTTCCGGCCCTCCCGCATATCGCTCGTTTGGAGGTACGCATGAACGCGCTCAATTCCATTTTGCTCGAGGGCAATATCGTAAGGGACCCCGTGGTCAAGGAAACGCCCCGGGGCACGATCGTCTGCACTTTCTCGATCGCCTCGAACCGCTCCTATCGGCAGGACGAGGAGTACGAGCAGGAAACCTCGTTTTTCGAGGTCGAAAGCTGGGCAAAGCTCGCGGAACAGTGCGGCAAGTACTGCACGAAGGGGAGGGGCGTGCGCGTGGTCGGCCGCCTGAAACAGGACCGGTGGGAAGGCCAGGACGGCAAGAAATTCACGAAGGTCAAGGTCGTGGCCGAGCATGTCGAGTTCAAGCCCCAATTCAAGGCCAAAGGCGGCGATGACGGCCCCGCCGGGAACGAGGGGGAGCCCGTAGCGCCCGAGGGCGCGGAAGGCGGCGACAGCCTCGCCTACGAGGCCCTGTCGGAGGACGAAGCCCGGGAAGGGGCGGGGATGCCCCTCGCGGCCGGGGCGGAAGATTCCTTCCCCTCGTTCTGAATTTTTCCCTACGGTATATCCCCCGGCCGCCCCGGGCGGCGGGGGGATTGCAAGTCCTTACTCCATCGGTTACGCTGGCTCCGAAAACTACCAGATACCTTTGGAGCCTACCCATGAACGTCAAAACCCTTTCGCCGGAACTCAGGCAGAAAATACTCCGCTTTCAGCAGGACGAGGCGACCAACGCGGCGATCTACGCCCGAGTCGCGAACCTTCTCCCGGACTCCGGGAACCGGGAGATCATGCGCCGAATCGCCGAAGACGAATTGAAGCACGCGAAACGGTGGGAAGCCGTCACGGGTAAAGCGCTGAAACCCCAGGCGGGAAAGGTCGCCCTTTTCGTGTTCCTGGCCCGCTTCCTCGGTCTGACCTTCGCGGTGAAGAAACTCGAAAACGGGGAATCCGACGGGCAGGAAGGCTATCGCGGCGTGCTTGCCGACTTCCCCGACGTTCAGGCTATCATCGACGAGGAAAGCGCCCACGAGGACGCCCTTGTCGCCATGATCGACGAGGAACGGCTGAAATACGCCGGATCCGTGGTCCTCGGGCTCAACGACGCCCTCGTGGAACTCACGGGCGCCCTGGCGGGCTTTACCTTCGCCTTCCAGAACGCCCGTCTCATCGCCATGACGGGCCTCATTACGGGCGTATCCGCCGCCTTCTCCATGGCCGCTTCGGAATACCTATCCCAGCGCTCCGAACCCGAATCCGGGGTTACCCCGGGGAAATCGGCCCTCTATACGGGAATCGCCTACATTATCACCGTGATCCTCCTGGTGCTGCCCTTCTTTCTCACGGCCAACTATCTTCTCGCCCTCGGGACTACCTTGATTTTCGTTATCATGATCATCCTGGGCTTCAATTATTACCTTTGCACCGCCAAGGACCTGCCCTTCCGCAGGCATTTCCTGGAGATGTTCGCGGTGAGCATGGGCGTGACCCTGCTGTCCTTCGGCGTCGGCATCGCGGTCAAGAAATTCCTCGGCGTGGAGATCTGACGCATCATGGTAATGGGGATTCCGCTTTTCCTTCTTTTCGCCGTCTATAGCGTGTTCAACACCTACCTGCCGATCCTG
This sequence comes from Spirochaetales bacterium, assembly GCA_003245785.1. Lineage (GTDB taxonomy): Bacteria > Spirochaetota > Spirochaetia > Treponematales > Treponemataceae > Teretinema. The sequence goes on from QKCE01000200.1 coordinate 2,863, forward strand.
TTGGCCGGGTTGGGTTATACGCCCTCCATGATCGGGGTGCTCCAGGGCCTTTTCGAGGTTTCGGGTTTCCTGTTCCCCGTTTTCGTGTCCTCCCGGGTCGACAAATCCGGGCGATACGGGCAGGCGATGGTGATCCTTGCCATGCTGATGGTCGTGATCCTTCCCCCGCTCGTCATCTTCAGGAATTTCTTCGTGACGGCCCTGATGCTCGCGATATTCGCCCTCGGCTTCAAGGGCGCCGTTCCCGTGGCCGACGCGCTCATTTCGAGAATTCTCGGGGATAACCGCACCGAGTACGGCCGGATACGCGTGCTCGGGAGCATCGGGTTCGTATGCATGGCGCTGATCCTCCAATTCACGTCGATCGTCGACGCGGACAAACCTTCGTCGATCGCCCTCTGGATCGGGCTGGCAAGCCTTGCTTTCGGTCTTTCCGTCCTGGTCATTCCCGGACTCCTCAAGGTTTGGCCCCGTCATGGGGACGAGCCCTCCGCGCGGGGAGCCTCGGCGGGGAAGGGTGTCGCTTCGGGCGCGGGCCTTGTTTCCGATACGGAACCCGCGCCACTTGAACCCGTTACCCGTTTCGGAAGGTACGCGAAGGCCCTGTCCCTTTTCGGCAAGTCCTATTGGATCGGCATCGCCCTCATCTTCCTCGGCTTTTTCGGTATGGTCCCGTCCCAGCGATTCCTTTCCCTGTACGTTCGCCAATCCCTTCACCTGGAATCCTACGCGGGCCTGTGGGCCCTTTCGGCGGCCGCCGAGGTGCCCTTCATGTTCCTCTCGGGCCGATTCGTCAAGCGCTTCGGGACGGTCAGGCTTCTCTTCGTATCCCTCGCGGCGATCGCCGTACGGAACCTGATTTACGCCCTGGTACCGACTTTCGGCGGGGCCGTGGCGGGACAGCTCCTGCATTCGATCTGTTTCGGCCTGTTCCATCCCGCGGCGATCCTCTTCGTGGCGGAGCGGGCGCCCAAACGTTATATGGCCGTCGCGATGACCATTTATTCCTCCGTAGCGGTGGGCATCTCCTCGGCTTTGGGGAACATGATCGGCGGCTTCGTCATCCAGAATATGGGCTACCGGACGCTCTTCTTTTCCTTCGCGATATTCCCGACCATCGGCATTATCGCCTTTTTCGCCTTCCGGAGGCGTCTGCTTCGCCTCGATTGACAGGATCCGACGCGCTCGCCTATCATTGACGGATTATGATAGCCACAATAATCAACGCCCTCGCCATCGTGCTCGGTTCAGTCATCGGGCTTCTTTTTTCGCGTAAAATCAACGACGAAATGTCGGATATCATCGCCTCCGCGGCGGGTGTCGTGACCCTG
>QKCE01000330.1 GCA_003245785.1 Spirochaetales bacterium
GCGCCGGCTGGCGGAAGCCTACGACGGGGACCGGCTTCTCGCCGGGGAAATTTTCTCGCAGGACCCGGCGATTGCCGCGTCCTATCAGGGGGACGGGACGGACCAGCTGCACCTGGCCCTCAACATGGAGCCCCTGTACCTCGGGTGGAACCCGAAGAAACTGGCGCGGGCGATCCGGTCCTGGTACGGTCTCGTGCCCGAAAAGGGCTGGCCCAACCTGGCCCTGAGCAATCATGACCAACCCCGCCACGCGACCCGTTTCGGCGGCGGCTTCGGCGCCGGGAAATACCGGAAGGAGAGGAAGGAAATCGCCGCGATGCTCCTCCTGGCCTCGCGGGGCACCCCCTTCGTGTATTACGGCGAGGAAATCGGCATGGAGAACGCGAAAATTCCCCGGAAGGAACTGGTGGACCCCACGGGAATTACCTTCTGGCCCCTCCCCCTGGGCCGCGACGGCGAGCGGACCCCCATGCAGTGGAGCGGAAAACCGAACGCGGGTTTCTCGCCCGAGGGGGCGAAACCGTGGTTGCGCCTACACCCCGACTGGGAGCGGACGAACGCGGAATACGCGATGCGCGACCCGGAATCCCTATGGCACTGGTACCGGAAGCTCATCGCGCTCCGGAAAGCGGAACCCGCCCTGTCCCGGGGGAGTCTCGATTTCCTCGCGGAGGGAGAAGCGGGCGTTATCGCCTGGATACGCCGCCCTCCGGAAGCCCCGGAGGGGAGCGCCGCCCGGTCGATCGCCTGCCTCATGAACCTGTCCGCCCGACGCCGCGCCGTCGACCTCCCGGCGCCGGGCACGACCCTGCTCGGGAACCGGAGGGAAGCCGGGAGCATGGTCGCGGAAAGGGTACCCCTTGCCCCGCACGAGGCCTTGCTGGTAACCTTGGAACCATGACCCTCAAAAACCTTGTCCGAAAGCCCTTTCGCTACGAATTCTGGAACGCCGCCTTCGTTATCATCGGCGTGAACCTTCTGGTATACCTGCTCACCATGCTCGATCCCACGCTGACCCGCGTGCTCGCCCTCAACCCCCTTCTCGTGACCCGCCAGGGCATGTTCTGGCAGCCCTTTACGTATCAATTCGTCCACGCGAACGTGTCCCATATCCTGTTCAACATGCTCGGCGTCTTCTTCTTCGGCGTGGCCGTTGAGCGGAGGATCGGTTCCAAGGAATTCCTCCTTTTCTATCTCCTCTCGGGCACCCTTTCCGGCGTGCTTTCCCTGCTGATCTATCTCGTCGGGGGCATCGATTACGTGTTCCTCATGGGCGCTTCGGGGGCGGTTTTTTCGCTTCTCCTCGCCTATGCGACCCTCTATCCCCGGTCGGTCATCTATCTCTGGGCGATCATCCCGATACCGGCCCCTATCCTGGTGCTCGGCTACGCGGGCCTAGAATTCTTCAACCTGATCGCGGGACTCAACCAGGGGGTCGCCCACAGCACCCACCTCGTCGGCCTCGCGGTCGCCTGGGTCTATTTCCTCGTCCGCTTCGGGATCAATCCCCTGAAGGCATGGACTCGAGGATAAGGCCCCGAAGGGGAGCCCCCCGTCGGCGCGGGTTCATTACGGCGGCCGTTGCCCTCGCCTTGGCCGCCTTTCCCGCCCTGCCGCTCCGTGCCCAATCCCAGGAAGCGCTCATCCGGGCGCCGGTATGGCTTTACGGAGAACCCGTGCCGGGAACCGCCCCGGACGGAACCCCTCCGGTCGCCCAAATCAGGGAGCTTTCCCTCTTCGTCCTCGGAGGCATGGTATACGGGTGGAAATACGAGTATTTTCCCGGAGACCGCCTCCGCGGCGTTGAAGAGGACTTCACGCTCACCCCCATCGGGACCATCGCGGCTGACGATCCCTCCTTCTCCCTCACCGGCCTCGCCGCCGAATACCCCCGCATCGTCGCCTGGGCGCAGTACGAACCGAACGCGACGACCGCCCGCTGGCGGCGTTATTGGGACTCGGTTACGGTGAAGCTCGGGACCGGGACCGGGAGGGGCGAGCGCGTCGACGGCGCGAAGGGGATACGGGACGCCTACGAGGCGGCCCTCCTCAACGCGGTGCGCGAGCGGGCGAGGAAGCTCGAGAAGAACAAGCCCAAGGAAGTGATCGGCGAGGTGTGCCTTCGCGGCGAGCCCAGACTTTTCGCCGACGCGGGGGCCTTCGTCGCGGAGCTTCGGGTCCTCGTAACAATAAACGAAGTCGTGCCCTGGTCCGTTTTCTGAGACACGCTTTCACCTTTTTTCGAATATATGGTATAAATGTGCGCATATCGCCTCAGGAGTAATTAATGGATGTATCAGCCATCGTAAAAAACCTGCATCCGCTCGAAATCCGCGTCATCCGCGCCTACGCGACGGGAATGGAACTCACCGCGGATAAGCTCGAAAGGGAACTCGACTACAAGCCCGGCCACGCCAATCAGGCCTTTTCCTGGCTCGGGGGCAAGGGCCTCGTCACGGAAATACGCCGCGAGGCCCGCACGCTTTTTGAAATAACCGAACTCGGCCGCGAATTCGCGAAGAACGGCACCCCCGAGGAAAGGATCCTCGCGCTCCTCAAGGAGAAGGGCGCCCATACCTTGCCAGAGATCGCCGCCGCCCTGGGCCTCGAGAACAAGGACGTCGGCTCCGCCTTCGGCACCCTTTCCAAGGAAGGGGCCGTGCGGATGGACGGGGACAAGAAGGCCGCCTTCGTCTCCATGCCCGCCGACAAGCGCTTCGCGATCACCGTGGCCCTCATCCGACTCGCGAGCGAGACCCCCTCGGGGACCATCGACCAGTCCCACCTTACCGCCGACGAGGTCTCCGTTATGGGAACCCTCGCCAAGAAGCGCGGCGCCGCCGACTCCCCCTTCCGGGTGCTCGAGCGCGAAACCGTCGTGTACGCCCTCGCCCCGGAGGCGACGGAAGTCAAGGCGGCCCTGGACGCCGCGGGGATCACCGGCGAGGAAATCGGCTCGATCACCCCCGCCATGCTCAAGAGCGGCGAATGGAAAAAGGGCTCCTTCCGGGGCTACAACATCGCGATCCCGCCCGCCCGCGTCATTCCCGGGCGGACGAACCCCTACGTAAGCTTCCTCGAGAGCGTGAAGGACAAACTGTCTTCCCTCGGCTTCGAGGAATTCGACGGCCCCCTCGTGGAAACCGAGTTCTGGAACTCCGACGCCCTGTTCATGCCCCAGTTCCACGCGGCCCGCGACATCCACGACGCCTATTACGTGAAGAACCCCACCCACGCGAAGTCCATCGAGGAGCCCTGGCTCTCCAACGTCGCGGCGGCCCACAGGGACGGCGGCGATACCGGAAGCCGCGGCTGGAACTACGCCTTCGACCGAGAGTTCACCAAGCGGCTCATCCTTCGCAGCCAGGGAACGGCGCTCTCGGCCCACCAGCTCCACAAGGCGAAGATCCCCGGCAAGTACTTCGGCATCGCCCGGTGCTTCCGCTACGACAAGGTCGACGCGACCCATCTCTCGGACTTCTACCAGACGGAAGGCATCGTGCTCGGCGAGGAAGTGAACCTCAAGACCCTCCTCGGCTTCCTCGAGATGTTCGCCGTGGAGATCGCCGGGGCCACGGAGGTCAAGTACGTGCCCGGCTACTTCCCCTTCACGGAACCCTCCGTGGAAGTGCACATCAAGCACCCGGTGCTCGGCTGGTTCGAGCTCGGCGGCTCGGGCATCTTCCGCCCCGAGGTCACCAGGGCCATGGGCGTGGACGTCCCCGTCCTCGCGTGGGGCATCGGAATCGACCGCATGGCCCTCATGGCCCTCGGCCTCAACGACCTCCGCGAGCTCTTCTCGGGCGACATCGAGGGCGTCCGCCTGCGGAAGGCCAAGTACTGACGCGAACGAAGCGCGCCGAAAAGGAAGCGATTCCTTTCGGCAAAACGAAAAGCAGACTGAATCGCGTCGGGGGAAGCACCCCACGCGGAATAAAACGTAAAGGCGTCTTTAATCCGTTTCCGACCGGGAGACGGAAGGACGCCGGCCGATAAAACGGATAGACGACTGAAATGCGTTTTAATTCGAATGCCGGAAGGACGCCGGGAAACCGGATTGGCCGCCGCTTGAGCCCTTCAGGGCGAACCGCGGTGGCCCGCCCGGTTTCCCGAAGCTGGCTCCGCCGACATTCGAATCAAAACAGACTACAAGGAGACCACTTTGCCGAAAATTGAAGTAAACGAAAAACTCTTCTTCAGCCTCCTCGGCCGAACATACGACTACGACGAACTCGAGGAACGCCTCACCTGCGGGAAGGCGGAACTCGACGAAAAGCCCGATTCTTCCCTCCCCGCGGACGAGCGCATCGTCAAGATCGAGCTGAACGACACGAACCGGCCCGACCTCTGGTCCACCGCCGGCGTGGCCCGCCAGCTCCGCCAGCATTCCGGCGCCGGGCGCGCGGCTTCGTCGAAATACGCCGCCTACCGCGAGTTTTTCTCGGACGAGAAAACCACCCGCGACTGCGGCAACCGCGTCGTCAAGGTAGACCCGGGACTCAAGGACATCCGCCCCTACATGGCGGCCTTCGTCATCTCGGGCAAGCCCATCGACGAGCCCATGCTCCTCGACATCATCCAGACCCAGGAAAAGCTCTGCTGGAACTTCGGCAGGAAGCGCCGCTCCATCTCCATGGGCGTCTACCGTTCCGCCAACATAAGCTGGCCGATCGATTACAAGGCGGTCGACCCGGACAAGACGAGCTTCGTGCCGCTGGCCTGCGACGCCCCCATGACCTGCCGCCAGATCCTCACGGACCACCCGAAGGGCAAGGAATACGGCTTCATCCTCAAGGACGCGCCCAAATTCCCGCTCCTCGCCGACGCGAAGGGCGAGGTACTTTCCATGGCCCCCATCATCAACAGCGCCACCCTCGGCGCCGTGCAGGTGGGCGACTCGGACCTCCTCGTCGAAATGACGGGAACCGACATGCCTTCCTTAACCCTGGCGGTGAGCATCGTGGCCTGCGACTTCGCCGACGCGGGCTACGAGATCCTCCCCGTCAAGGTGGAGCACCCCTACGACACCGGCTTCGGCAAGGACGTCACGACGCCCTATTACTTCCAGAAACCCGCCTCGACCACGGTCGGCGCGGTGAACAAGCTCCTCGGCACCGAGCTCACGGGCAAGGAAATCGCCGACGCCCTCGCGAAAATGGGCTGCGAAAGCGAGATCGCCGGGGACAAGGTCACCATCCGGCCGCCGGAATACCGGAACGACTTCCTCCACGAGGTGGACGTCATCGAGGACGTGATGATGGGCAAGACCCTCCCCTGGTTCAAGCCCTCCAAGCCGAGCGACTTCACCATCGGCCGGCTTACCCCCATTACCGTCTTCAGCCGCAAGGCGAAGGGCCTCATGGTGGGCCTCGGCTACCAGGAAATGATCTTCAACTACCTCGGCTCCGGCAAGGACTTCATCGAGCGCATGAACCTCTCCGGCACCCCCCAGGGCGACGCGGTCATCGAGATTTCCAATCCCATGACCGAAAATTACCAGTTCGTGCGGCCCTCGATCATTTCGAGCCTCCTCGCCGCCGAGGCGCCATCGGGCAACGCGGTCTACCCCCACCGCATCTTCGAGATCGGCAAGGTCGCCTACCTCGAGGACTCGGAGGTCACGGGCACCCGCACGCGGCAGAACCTCGGCTTCCTCACCGCCTCCTCGGACGCGAACTTCAACGAGGCGGCCAGCCAGGTCGCGAGCCTCCTTTACTACCTGGACCACGAGTACGTCGTCGCGGAATCCGACGATCCCCGCTTTATCCCCGGTCGCCAGGCGGCGATCATGGTAAAGGGCAAGAAGGTCGGCGTCTTCGGCGAGATCCACCCGGTCGTCCTCGAGAACTGGACCATCGGTACCCCCTGCGCGGGCGGCGAGATCGACCTGGAAGAATTGATGTAAGGCAAAGGGAAATCCGTCCCGTGCTTAAAGCGCGCGACGATCTCCCGGCGACGAAAAAGGGAACCCCGATAGGAGGTTCCCTTTTTTTTGCCCGCGGGAGACGCATGGGGAGAGGCAGAAGGGGATGCGGGGCGCGAAACGGGGCCGGGCCCCGACGCTTGTCAATTCGAAAATCGCGAGCCTATCGGAAGGAGAGGGCTTTTGGTCCGGAATACTGCATAAATATCCATTCCCGATGAATATTAATTGACTCTCGCCACTATCCTATCGTATTCTGTGAATCGCGAATTCTTTCAGGAGTGTATATGAAGAAATTTTATGCCAGCGCCATCGCGCTGCTGATGCTGACCGTGGGCAACGTCGTTTTCGGTCAGACCAGCAAGGACTTCACCGTCGGACTGCTCATGGTAGGCCCCTACAACGACCATGGCTGGAGCCAGGCCCATTATGACGGCACCCAGGCCGCGGTTTCCAAGATTCCCGGCTCCAAGCTCGTATATCTCGACAACGTGAATCCCGCGAGCCGCCCCGGCACCACCGCATCCCAGCTCGCGGAGAGCCTCGTCGCCAAGGGCGCCAAGATGGTCATCTTCAGCTCCGACGATATGTACGACGAGGCGGTCAAGTTCGCCCTCGCCCACAAGGATATCTTCGTCATTTCCAGCGCCGGCGACCAGGTGTGGAAGGACGGCAAGGCCTACAAGAACATCCCGAACATGGTTAACGTCATGGGCAAGATGGAGTACGGCAAGATGATCGCCGGCGTCGCCGCCGCGATGACCACCAAGACCGGAAAGATCGGCTATCTTGGCCCGCTCATCAACGACGAAACCCGCCGCCTCGCCGCGTCGGTCTACCTCGGCGCGAAATACGCCTGGGTGAACTACCTCAAGAAGGATCCCGCGAAGCTCCAGTTCAAGGTTACCTGGATCGGCTTCTGGTTCAATATCCCCGGCGTTACCTCCGACCCCACCCAGGTCGCCGACGACTTCTTCAACTCGGGTTACGACGTCGTCGTTTCCGGAATCGATACCACCGAGGCGCTTACCGAGGCGGTGAAGTACACCAACGCGGGCAAGAAGGTCTGGGCGATTCCCTACGACTACGAGAAGGCCATGAGCGAGGGCACCGCCGTCGCCCTCGGCGTTCCCTACTTCAACTGGGCCCCCGCCTACGGCGCCAACATCGCGGCCGCGAAGGACGGAAAGTGGGTCAGCCACTTCGAGTGGAACGGCCCGGACTGGAAGAACTTCACCGGCGATACCGGCGCCGTCAGCTTCAAGAAGGGCGCGGCCCTCTCGAAGGAAGCGGCCGCCGCGGTCGACAAGTTCGTCGGCGAGCTCGCCGGCGGGCTCAACCTCTGGAAGGGTCCCCTGAACTACCAGAACGGCTCGACCTTCCTCGCCAACGGCAAGACCGCCGGCGACACCGAGATCTGGTACCTGCCCCAGCTCCTCCAGGGAATGGAAGGCCAGAGCGTCGCGCAGTAAGGACGGATCAACAACCTGACCAATGACCGGGCAGGGCGAAAGCCCGCGCCCGGTTTTTTTTTAATTTATTTTTTACAGGGAGGTCCGGTTCGTGACCATAGAACTAGACTCAATCACCAAAATATACGGGTCCCTCAGGGCCAACGACGGGATCGACCTCACGGTGCCGCCGTCCTCGGTCCTGGGCATCCTCGGGGAAAACGGCGCGGGCAAGTCCACGCTGATGAAGATCCTGTCCGGGTTTATCGCCCATGACGAGGGAACCATCCGCGTCGACGGCAAGCCCGTCGCGATCGGGTCCCCCTCGGACGCCATCGCCCTCGGGATCGGCATGCTGCATCAGGATCCCCTCGATTTCCTTTCCATGACCCTCGCGGACAATTTCATCCTCGGCCGCCCGGGCGGCTTTTTCCCGGACCGCCGGGCCGCCGCCCGCGAGCTCCGGGAACTGTCTGCGCGGTTCGGCTTCGATCTCGATCCCGACTCCTACGTCGAGAACCTGACGGTCGGCGAGCGCCAGCAGCTCGAGATTCTCCGGCTTTTCTCCCTCGGCGCGCGGGTACTCATCCTGGACGAGCCGACGACCGGCATCAGCCTGCCGCAAAAGGCGAAACTCTTCGAAACCCTGAAACGCCTGGCCCAAGAGGGCATGTCGATATTGTTCGTTTCCCATAAGCTCGAGGACGTCGAGGCCCTGTGTTCCGGCGCGGCGGTACTCCGGAAGGGCGCCCTGGTCGGCGAGGTCAAGGCTCCCTTCGACACCCGGGAACTCGTGCGGCTCATGTTCGGAAGGGACCTGGACGCCGGGGAACTCGCCGAGGCGGAAACCGCGATGGACGGGGGCGCCCCGGGGGAGCCGGTCCTGCGGGCCCGGGATATTTGCATCGAATCCGGCAGGCTTTCGATTCGCGGAGTGGATTTCGCCGTCGCCCCGGGAGAGGTAATCGCCTTCGCGGGCATGGAAGGTTCCGGCCAGGACGTGTTCCTGGGGGCCTGCGCGGGACTCGTCCGCCATTCGGGCGGAAAGTTCTATATCGCCTCCCGCGACATGGGCGGGAGATCCCATCACGACTACAAGCGCGCCGGGGTCGGGTACCTGCCCGCGGCCCGGCTGGAAAAGGCCCTGGTGCCCGGGCTCAACCTGGAGGACCACTTCGCGCTCACGGACCCCAAGGGCGGCTTCTTCATCGACCGCAAAAAGGCGCGAAAGGTGGCGGAAGAGCGCATCGCGTCCTTCAAGATCAAGGGATCCCCCGAGAGCCCGGTCGAATCGCTTTCCGGCGGCAACCAGCAGCGGGCGCTGCTCTCCCTCCTGGCAGAGAAGCTCTCCCTCGTACTCGTGGAACACCCGACCCGAGGGCTCGACATAGAGTCCACGGCCTACGTGTGGGACAGGCTCAAGACGAGATGCGCAGGCGGCGCGGCGATCGTGTTCATATCGTCCGACCTGGACGAGGTCCTTCGGTACGCCGACCGCGTCGTGGTATTTTACGCCGGCAAGGTTTCGCCGCCCATCCCGGCGTCAAGGCTCAGTACCGAGCGCCTCGGCGAACTGATCGGGGGCAAGGGTTGGGAAGCCCTGGGCGAAACGGAGGCACCCCATGCGTGACACAAAGCTTACCCGACTCGCGTTCGGGTTCGGATCGGTAGCGGTCGCCTTCGCGATCACCGCCGCGGTTCTCCTCGCCTCCAAGGCCCCGCCCCTCGCGGCCTTCGCGAACCTCGCCCTCGGGGCCTTCGGTTCCTGGACCGTCGCGAGCGACGTGCTGGTTACCTGGGTGCCCCTCATGCTGGTCACCGCGGGCGTGCTCATTACCTTTACGACGGGTCTCTGGAACATCGGAGTCGAGGGGCAAATGATCCTCGGGGGCGTGTTCACCGCCTGGGCTCTTCGCGCCTTCGGGGGGACGGATCTCCCGCCCGCCCTCGTCATGGCCCTCGCGGTGGTCGCCGGAATGGCCGGCGGCGCGCTGTGGGCCCTGCTCGCGGGAATCCTGAAAACCTTCGGCCGGGTCAACGAAATATTCGGCGGCCTCGGCCTCAACTTCGTCGCCACCGCGATCAACCTGTGGCTGATCTTCGGGCCGTGGAAGCGGCCGGGCATCGCCTCCATGTCGGGGACCCTGCCCTTCGACGAGAAGCTCTGGTTCCCTACCGTTACCCCCGCGTCGCGCCTTTCCCTGCCCGCGGTCGCGATCGCCGTCGTCTCGGTAATCCTCGTGTTCATACTCCTCAAGGGAACCACCTTCGGCCTCAGGCTGAAGGCTACCGGGCGGAACGAGAAGGCCGCCTACCTCGCGGGAATCCCGACGTGGCAGTACATGCTCATGTCCTTCGCCCTCAGCGGCGTTTTCGCCGGCCTCGCGGGGGCCTCGCAGGTGCTCGTGACGTACCACCGGCTCATCCCGTCGATCTCGAGCGGCTACGGCTATCTCGGCCTCATGGTCGCCATGCTCGCGGGCTATGGCCCCCTTCTCGCCGTGCCCGTGGCGCTTTTCTTCGCGGCCCTTAACGTCGGCAGCATCCAGCTCCCGATCATGCTCCAACTCGACTCGTCCCTGTCCGGGGTTATCCAGGGGACACTTGTGCTCGTGACCCTCCTCGGCGCGGGCGTCCGTAGCCGTCTCGTAAGGAAGGATGGACAATGACCGCCGATATTCTGCTCATAAACCTCGCGGGGGTTCTCGCGGCCGCGGCGCCGATCATCTTCGGCGTCATCGGCGAAACGATCTCGGAGCGCTCCGGCGTCTCGAACCTCTCGATGAACGGCATGATCCTGCTCTCCGCCATGGGAAGCTTCGCGGTCGCCCTGGCGACCAAGAACGCGGCCGCGGGCTTTCTCGCCGGGGCGGCCATCGGCGCCCTCGTGTCCCTGGTCATCGCCTTCGCGAGCATCACCCTGCGGCTGTCGGAAGTGGCCGTCGGTTTCGTCCTCGCCCTGCTGTGCCGGGACCTGTCGTACTTTCTCGGGAGCCCGATCATGGGCGAGGTGGGGCCGCGCCTGAACGTCCACCCCGTCCCGCTCCTGAAGGACATTCCCGTCCTGGGGCCCCTGATGTTCCGCCAGGACTTCATGACCTACGCGAGTTACGCGATCGTGGCCCTGGTGTGGCTCTATATGTTCCGGACCAAGGCCGGGCTGACCCTCCGGGGAATCGGCGAGGACCCGAAGGCCGCCTACGTGCGGGGCGCGAACGTGAACCGCCTCCGGTACCTTTATGCCGCCGTCGGCGGCGCCATCGCGGGTCTCGCGGGCCCCATCTACTCGCTTTCCGTGAAGGCGGGCTGGAAGGGGACCATCTCGGGTCTCGACGGCATCGGCTGGATCGTCCTTTCCATCACGATCTTCGGCGGCTGGCGCCCCTTCCGCGCCATGTTCGGCTGTTACCTGTTCGCCCTGCTCCAGTGGCTCGGCCTCGCGCTGCAACCCGCCCTGCCCGGAATCCCGGCCCAGGTGCTGCAGGTCGCCCCGTTCCCCCTGATGATCCTGACCCTGCTTTTGGTGAACGTCGGAAACTCCGAGTGGGTCGAGCGCATGCTGCTCCGGCTCGGGGACAAGAACCGGAAACGCGCGGAACGGGTTATCCGGGCCCTCAACGCGCGGCCGCCCCGCGCGCTGGGCGTGCCTTTCGAGAAGGAATAGCCCATGGACGTAAAAAAACTCGTAGAGGCGGGGACCGGCTCGGTTCCCTGCGACCTGAACCTCGTGAATTGCCGCCTCGTGGACCTGCTCGGCGGCGCAATCCGGGAAGGCGCGACGGTATCCGTCCGCTCGGGATACGTCGTCGGGGTGAACGACGGGCTCGCGGCGAGGGAGACCGTCGATCTCGGCGGCCTCTACCTCGCGCCGTCCCTCATCGACGCGCACATGCACGTGGAATCCTCCATGCTGACCCCGGCGGAATACGCCGCCCTCGTGACCCCCCTGGGCACCGGGACGGTGGTGGCGGATCCCCACGAGATCGTGAACGTCCTCGGCTACGACGGCATGCGCTTCATGCTCGCCTCGAGCGAGGGTCTCCCGCTGGACATGTACTTCATGGTGCCCTCCTGCGTGCCCGCCACGGGCTTCGACACGGCGGGAGCGGCGTTCCACGCCTCGGACATGCATCCCTTCCTGAACGACCCCAGGGTGCTCGGCCTCGGCGAGGTGATGAACTATCCCGGCGTCCTCGCGAATGACCCCGAGCTGCACGACAAGCTCGCGCTCTTCCGCGCGGCGGGAAAGCCGATCGACGGCCACGCGCCGGGGCTCGGCGGCGCCATGCTGTCCGCGTATATCGCCGCGGGCATCGGCTCGGACCACGAGTGTGCCACGGCGGAAGAGGCCCGCGAGAAGATCGCCAAGGGAATGTACGTGATGATCCGCGAGGGCTCGACCACCCGCGACCTGAGAAACCTGCTGCCCGCCATAGATCGCGGCACCGCGAACAGGATTCTCCTTTGCTCGGACGACCGGCACCCCGACGATCTCCTGGAGGAGGGAAACCTGGACAACTCCCTCCGCATTCTCCTCGCCTCGGGGGTGGACCCCGTCGACGCCTTCCGCATCGCCTGCCTTAACCCCGCGCTATGGTTCGGGATCCCCAACGCCGGCGCCGTCGCGCCGGGTTACCGCGCGGACTTCGTCGCCTTCGAGAGCCTCGCGGACTTCCGGGCGAAGCGGGTATACAAGCGGGGCGCCCTCGTGGCGGAAGACGGGGCGCTGCTGGCGAAGCCCACGGCCCGGGTCCCGGAAGTCCGGGACTCGGTCAACGTGAAGTGGCTTTCCGGCGAGGACTTCAAGATCCCGGCCGAGGGAAAAAAGGCGAGGATTATCGACGCCCGGCCGGAATCGGTCGTGACCGGCACGATCGTCGCGGAACCGAAGATAGCGGGGGGCTTTTGCGAATCCGACACGGTTCGGGACTTCCTGAAAATCTTCGTCATCGAGCGGCACAACGGCTCGGGCAATATCGGCAAGGGATTCATCCACGGCCTCGGCCTCAAGCGCGGCGCGATCGGCGGGACCGTCTCCCACGACTCCCACAACATGATCATCGCCGGGGTGGACGACGCGTCGATCTTCAAGGCGGCGCGGCACCTGAACAAGATAAAGGGCGGGTTCGTGTTCGCCGTGGGCGACGAGATCGTCCTCGACCTGCCGCTACCCATCGCGGGGCTCATGAGCGACCGCGAGGCCGCCTTCGTCATCGAGCGAATCCGGGCGTTCAATGGGCTGTTCGCCCGCGAAGGGCTTTCCAACCCGACGCCCCTGATGACCCTCTCGTTCATGGGCCTGCCGGTCATACCGAGCCTCAAGATTACCGACAGGGGGCTCGTCGACGTGGACGCCTTCGCGCCGGTAAGCCTCTGGGTCGATTGACCGGGGGGAAGGTTCCCCGGGCTGGGGCATGACGGCCGAACCGCGGGGCGATCCATGAACGAAAAGGCCCCCCTTACGGCATTACGCCGTAAGGGGGGCCTTTTTCGCGCCCGGTGCCGTCGGGGCCCGGACTCGGCCTTCAGACCGCCAAAATCCGGTTACTTGGCGATGAAGGTGCCGGCCTTGATTTCCTCGACCGCGGCGAGGTACTTCGTCTTCACGTCCTCGCTGACCGCGGTACCGAACATGCCGACGGACAGGGTTCCGTTGGAGAGGTTCCCGTACAGGGTCTTGTTCCCGAAGGTACCGGCCTTCACGTCCTTGAGGCAGGCGCGGATCATGGCGGCATTGTCGGTCACCACGCTTCCGATCAGGCAGTCTATCTGGCGGGCGGCGAGGATGTCGTCGGGCTGGCCGATGTCGTAGCGGTCCGCGTATTTCGCAAGGGCCTGGCGGGCTCCGGAGTCGACGGCGCTGGCGTCGCCGAACATCACGTCCACGTTCTTGGTGGTCACCATGGAATTCGCGATCTCGAGTCCCTTCGCGGAATCGCTGAAGGTACCGGCGTAGGCGGAAGCCACGGTGATCGCGGGGTTCATCTTCTGGGCCGCGGCGGTATAAGAGGCGAGCTTTTTCTTGGTGGTATCGAGTTCCATGCCGCCGATGAAGCCGATGCTGTTCGTCTTGGACATGAGTCCCGCGAGGGCTCCGGCCATGTAACCGATCTGGACCGCGTCGGGGAGGACGGACTGGACGTTGGCGGTCTCGACTGTGCCGTTCAGCAGGATAAACTTGACGTCGGGATAATCCGCGGCGACTTCTTTGACGGCGTCGGAGTATTGGTTTCCGGGGGCGAAGATCGCGTCGAACCCGAGGGACGCGTAGCTGCGAAGGCTCGCGGTGAAATCGGCGGAGGCGATGCCGTCGGTATACTGGGTCTCGAAGCCCTCGGTGCCGGCGGCGTCGACCATGCCCTTATAGCATGCGGCGCCCCAGCCGCCGTCGGCGATGCTGGAATCGCAGATCATCGCGATCTTCCAGGTTTTCGCGGCGGCGACGGGCTCGGCCTTTTTCGCGCATCCGGTGAAGCCGGCGAGCAGGGTTCCGGCGCAGACGATCGCGGCAAAAGCCGCATTCTTGGTCATCATGTGAAAACTCCTCTTCAAAGCTTTATGTCCGAATATCATCGCTGTTCGCGATAATACGGCTTTCCGTTCGCGGCGGGACCGCTCTTGCGGATCCCGAAAAAGGCGAGGGCCAACAGGGTGCTTACGTAGGGAAGCATGGCGATCAGCTGGTACGGCGTTTGCGGGTTCAGGACCTGGAGCCGGAGCTGGAACGCGTCGGTGAACCCGAAAAGGAGCGAGGCCAAAAGGACCCCGACTCCGCTCCAACGCCCGAAGATAACCGCCGAGAGGGCGATGAATCCCCGGCCCGCGACGACCCCGTCGGAATACGTGCTGATGTAGCAGGTGGTGAGATAGGCGCCCGCGACGCCCGCGAGGGCCCCGCAGATCACGACCGCGAGGTATTTCACGCGGCGCACGCCGATGCCCATCGAGGCCGCGGCCTTCGGGAACTCGCCCACCGCCCTGAAATTGAGCCCGGCCTTGGTAAAGGCGAAGAAGGCGGCGGTAACCGGCACGAGAAGGTAGGCGGCGTACACCAGGGGCGTATGGTTGAAAAGGATCGGCCCCACGAAGGGTATGCCGGAGAGGAAGGGCACCGGTACGGTTTCCATCAGGGGGGCGACGATGAGGGTGGAGGTCACGCCGAAAGCCGCCTTGTTCGCGAAGGAGGCGACGGCCGGCCCGAGGATGTTGAGGGCCATGCCGAACACGATCTGCTCCGCGCAAAGCGTCACGGTGAAGAAGCCGTACACGAGGTTGAGGGCGATGCCGGCGAACGCCCCGGCGAGGATGCCGAGGAACGGGTTGCCCGTCGCGAGGCTCGCGAAGAAGCCCGCGAAGGCCCCGAGGGCCATGATGCCGTCCAGGCCGATGTTCACGAGCCCGGCCCGCTCGGAGTAGAGCTCGGCGAGGGCGGCGAGCAGGAGGGGCGTCGCCATCCGCACGGACGACAGGAGAAAGTCCTGCAAAAAAGGCGCCAAGGCGGTCATTTCCATGGTTTCACGCTCCTTTCGAATCGCGCTTTGATTTCGGGCAGGTTCAGGGCGGCGCTCGCGCCGACGGAGAACACGATGACGAGGGCCTGCACGATGCTTATCACCGACGTCGGGACCCCGCTGCCCACCTGCATCATCGTCGCCCCCGCGCGGAGGGCGGCGAAGAGGTATGCCACCGCCACGGTGCCGATCGGGTTCAGTTGGCCGATCAGGGCGATCGCGACCCCGTCGAAGCCGTAGCCCGCCCCGTACCCCGACATGAGCCGGTATTGGGTCCCGAGCAGCTCGATGGCCCCGCCGAGCCCTGCGATAGCCCCGGACACGATAAACGCCGCGAGCATGTAGGCCCTTACCCGGTATCCGGTAAAGAGCGCTGCGGTTTGGTTGAGGCCGACTGCCCGGAGCTTGAAGCCCTTGGAGGTCCTGAAGAGGAAATAATGGACGAAGGCCGCGAGGAAAAGCGCGATGACGATGCCCGCGTGTGCCCGGGTGCCGACCGCCAGGCGCGGCAGCTTGAG
>QKCE01000049.1 GCA_003245785.1 Spirochaetales bacterium
GTCGAGCTTCGCCCGGGCGAGCACCTTGCCGACCCCGTCCTCGTAGCCCGAAACGTCCACGAGGCCGCCCGTCGGGAAGTCCGGATAGAGCTGGAATTTCTGCCCCGAGAGGCAGGCCTTCTCCGCCTCGATCACCTCGCGGATATTGTGGGGCATGATTCGGGTGGACATGCCGACCGCGATTCCCTCGGCCCCGATAAGGAGCACCACGGGAAGCTTGGCGCGGAAGGCCGTCGGCTCCTTGTTGCGCCCGTCGTAGGAAGGCACCCAGGAGGTAATCTCGGGGTTGTAGAAGAGGTCCTTCGCCAGCGGCGTGGAGCGGCACTCGATATAACGGGGCGCCGAGGCCGCGTCGCCGGTCTGGATGTTCCCGAAGTTCCCCTGCTTGTCGATGAAGAGTTCCTTGTTGGCGAGCACCACGAGGGCCCCGCCGATCGAGGCGTCCCCGTGGGGATGGTATTTCATGCAGTGGCCGACCACGTTCGCCACCTTGTGGAATTTGCCGTCGTCCATCTCGAAAAGCGAATGGAGGATACGCCGCTGTACGGGCTTCAGGCCGTCTTCCAGATCCGGGATCGCCCGGTCTCGGATTACGTAGCTCGCGTATTCGAGGAAGTTTTTGTTGAAAAGGCTCTTGATGTATTCCATATTACGCGTCCACCTCCGCGAGCAGGTTCTTCATGATGAACTCCCGCCGTTCGGGCGTGTTCTTTCCCATGTAAAACTCGAGGATCCCCGGGATATTCTTGATCGCCTGCACCGTCACCGGCAACAGCTTAATGTCCTCGCCGATAAACTGGCCGAACTCCTTCGGGCTTATCTCTCCGAGACCCTTGAACCGGGTGACCTCGCTGGAAGATCCCAGTTTCTTGATGCCCGCGTCCCGCTCCTTTTCGGAATAGCAATACAGCGTTTCCTTTTTGGTGCGTACCCGGAAAAGGGGCGTCTCGAGGATGTACACCCGGTTGGAGGTCACGAGTTCCTCGAAGTATCCGAGGAAAAAGGTGAGCAGGAGGTTGCGGATGTGGAATCCGTCGTTATCGGCGTCGGTGGCGATGACGATCTTGCCGTAGCGCAGGTCCTCGATATCGTTCTCGATCCCGAGGGCCATCATCATGTTGTACAGTTCCGCGTTCTTGTAAATGTCCGCCCGTTTCTTGCCGTACATGTTCTCGGGCTTGCCCCGGAGGCCGAAAATCGCCTGGGTATACACGTCGCGGCTCGAGACCATCGAGCCCGAGGCCGAGTCGCCCTCGGTAATGAAGATCATCGTGTTTTCGCCCTTGGGGCCGTCGAACAGGTGGTACTTGCAGTCCTTGAGCTTCGGGATCTTCAGGGCGATTTTCTTCGCCGCTTCCTTCGCCTCTTTCTTGACCGAGTTGAGCTCGGTCCGGAGACGCTCGTTCGCCAGGATCTTCTGCTCGAGCTGGCGCGCCGACTCGGGGTTCCGGTGGAGCCAGTCGTCCACCGCCGCCTTCGTTTCGTTCACGAGCCAGGAGCGTATCTCGGTGTTCCCGAGCTTGTTCTTGGTCTGGCTCTCGAAGATGGGCGCCTGTATCTTGACCGCGATCGCCGCGGCCGTTCCCTCGCGCACGTCCTCGCTCTTGTAGTTCTTGCGGAAGTACTCGTTGATGCCCTTGAGAAAGCCCTCCTTGAAGGCGGACAGGTGGGTACCGCCGTCGGAGGTATACTGGCCGTTCACGAAGGAAAAGTAATTCTCGCCGTAGTTGTTCGTGTGGGTAAACGCGAACTCCAGCTGTTTCCCGCGATAGTAGCCTACCTGGTAGATATGCTCCTTGCCCACTTCCGCGTCGAGAAGGTCGAGGAGGCCGTTTTCGGAAACGTATTTATCGCCGTTGAAATGGAGCTCAAGCCCGGCGTTCAGGTAGGCGTAGTTCCAGATGCGCTTTTGGAGGAATTCCAGGTTGAACTCGTAATCGACGAACAGGGTGTCGTCCGGGACGAATTCCACGAGCGTGCCGTTCTTCGTGCCCGGCTTCACCGAGCCCTTTTTCTCGCTCTGGAGCACACCCCGCTCGAAGATCGCCTCGGTGCACTTGCCGTCCCGCACGGAAAGCACGCGGAACCAGCTCGAAAGGGCGTTGACGGCCTTCGTGCCCACGCCGTTCAGGCCCACGGAGAACTGGAACACCTCGTCGTTGTATTTCGCGCCGGTATTGATGATGGAGACGCATTCCACCACCTTGCCGAGGGGGATGCCCCGACCGTAGTCCCGGACGCTTACCTTGTTGTCCTTCAGCTGGATATCTATCCGGGTCCCGTTCCCCATGATGAACTCGTCGATCGAGTTGTCGATGACTTCCTTCACGAGGATGTATATGCCGTCGTCGGGATTGGAGCCGTCCCCGAGGCGCCCGATGTACATGCCCGTCCGGAGGCGGATATGCTCGAGGGAACTCAGGGTCTTGATTTTTGATTCGTCGTAAGATGCGGTTTTCTTGGCCATAACCGCTACAGTATACCAGATAACCGTCCCGCCGTCAGCAACGGCAATGCCCCCGGGGAAACGCCCCGGTCAGGACTGGCGCCCGGAGGAGGCGCGCTCGAGCTCTTCCCGGAGGGAGACGAGCTTTTCCCGCTCCCGACCGGCCTCGGCCGCGTCGCGTTTCGCGTTGCCTATCAATTCCTGATATTTCTTGATCCGTTGCTCGTAATCCCTTACGGTATGCTCCCATTGGGAGATATTCCGGTCCAGGGACTCGATCTTGATGGCGGTTTCGAGAATCTCGATTTTCGTGCGGATTCCGGCGATTTCCGAGCGGAGGGCGGCGGACTTCTCCAGCTGACGCGCGTAGGCGCCCATGCCGCCCGTATCCGCGGACTCCCCCTGGGGGCCGATGCGCGTCGCGCCCTCGTTGTCGTAGAACTTATCTACGTATTCCCGGGCGACCAGGGACGCGTGGGAATCGATACGCCGGTCGGTTTCGCGAATTCGGGTACGAAGCTCGTCCATGCGTCGCTGGGGATTTTCCAGGGCTTCCGCGTCCTCAAGGCCGGATTTGACGAGCTGAATATCGGAATCGAGGGTCTGGGCGCGCCCGGCAAGGTCGTCGAGGCGGTCTTTGGCTTCCCGGGCCGCCTGGTACACGCGGGAAAATTCCGGGCCGAAACCGCCGCCGGCCGCGCGCCCGGCGAAATCCTCCCGGGCCATCAGGGTCCGCCCCCCCTCCAGGAGCTGCCTGTCCAGCTTTTCCCGGCGCTGCCGGATATCGGATTCCAGGCTGGCGAGCTTGAACTGGGTTTTCATTTTACCGAAGAAACCGGAACTCTCGAGTTCATCCCGAAGGGCCTTCTGGCGAACCTCCAGCCCGGTCAGGGCGGTCGATGCATCCCATGCGGCCTTCCAGGACGGACCGAAAAGCTCCTCGGCGTCTTCGGGATTCATGTCGCGGAACGCTTCCCCGAGGGCCTTCAGCCGCTGATCGCAGGAGCGGGAGGCCTCGTCCCTGGTGTGCTCGAGTTCCTTGCGGAACTGGTTGAGTTCGGTCAGCCGCGCGAGGGCGGCCTTTATGTCGAGAACGGTCTGCGTATCCGATTCGCGGCCGGTCATGAAGGATTTCCAGGCATCGATCCGTTCCGCGTCCAGGGCTGACGCCCCGGCCGAATTGTCTGCCGTATCGTTCAGGAGTTTGGCGCCGAACTGGCGATAGAGCGTTGAAAGCTCCTCCCTCTTTTCGTCGAGGCTCACCGTGAGGCCTTGGATCGATTTCCGTTGTGCGTCCATACCTATATAGTACTGGCATATTATTTTCTTGACAATACGAGTATTGAGAACTTAGGATGAAAGGACGATTTCGATCGCGGTGACAACAGGCATTGTGCAACAAGCCAACCCGCAGGTTGACGGACTCCCGCATGATGCTACGCTTCTACAAGGAGAGCAGAATGGGATTTTCCACCAACCAAGTACGCACGCTAGCCGTTGCCGGGCATGGACAGACCGGTAAAACCACCCTGATTGAGCAATTATTGCTTGCTGCCGGAATGATCCAGAAAGCCGAAACGGTAGATTCGGGAAAAACCGTGAGCGATTATACCGCCGAGGAAATCGAGCGGAAAATTTCGATCTACGCATCCCTCGTGCATCTCAATTGGAAGGAAAGCCTCGTAAATCTCTGGGATACCCCCGG
>QKCE01000124.1 GCA_003245785.1 Spirochaetales bacterium
GAAGAGGGACTCTGTTTCTATGTCGCTTTCGTAGCCAAGGCCGAAGTAGGCGTCGTCGCACCAGGCGAGCACGTCCGCGCCGCCTTCCGCCGCGCCCGTCAGGATCTTCACGATCTCGGCGGCCTCGGCCTTCGTCGGGGTGTAGCCCGAGGGGTTCTGGGGGAAATTCAGAAGGACGCGCACGGCGCCCTTGGCGGCTTCCCTGGCGATGGCCGAGCGGAAGCCCTCGACGTCGAAGCCATTGCCCTTGAACACGGGGAAGGTCTCGAGCGCGGCGTTGCGCCTCGATTCCACGACGAGCACGTAGTTGTCCCACGCGGGGCCGCCCGTGAGAAGTACCGTATCTTCCCCGAGGAACAGGTCCGAGAGGTAGGAAATGCCGGCGGTCAGGCCGGGAACAACGACCGGCAGGGACACCGGGGCGTCGCCGAGGGTCGGGTTTTTCCTCCTGATGGACTCGAGCCAAAGCTTGCGGAATTCCTCGTTGCCCGCGGTCGGGGCGTAGGCGACGGCCTCCCCGGCGGAAAGGGTGGGCAGGTGTTCCTTGAGGGTGTCGAGCATGATCGGGGTGCCGCCGCGAACGGCCATGCCGATCGTCGCGTTGGCGGTATTCCCGTGCACTTTCGCCTCGGCGCTTTGGGCGATGATACCCTTGGGAAAGTACATTCTCTCCCCAAGGTCGGAAAGGAGCCTTCCGGCGACCGAGCCGGCGAGGGTCTCGTTGAGTTCCCGCGCGAGCGGATTGATACGGTTATTGTTAGCCATGGTATTAATCCTATACAACGGACCGAATCATGTTGTCAATGTCAGGGAAGGCGTGTAGTATGAAAATACTACTATTGGATGCGGAGCGAAGGAAAATGACGGAAAACGAAGCTGAATTCGCCCGGAGCCGGGCCGTTATCGACGCGTTTCGGGCCGGTATGGCAGAGAGGATCGTAGGGCAGGAAGAGCTCGTAAAGGGCATGCTGATGGCCTGGATCGCCGGCGGTCACGTGCTTCTCGAAGGGGTCCCGGGGCTCGCGAAAACCCTGGCGGTCAAGACCTTTTCCGGCCTCGCCGGGCTCGACTTCAAGCGCATCCAGTTCACCCCCGACCTTTTGCCCGCCGATCTGGTGGGCACCCTTATTTTTGAGCAGGGGAAGGGTTCCTTCTCGGTAAGAAAGGGCCCCGTTTTCGCGAACCTGGTGCTGGCGGACGAAATAAACCGCGCCCCGGCGAAGGTTCAGTCGGCCCTTCTCGAGGCGATGGCCGAGCGGCAGGTAACGATCGGCGAGGAAACCCACCGCCTCCCCGAGCCTTTTTTCGTGCTCGCCACCCAGAACCCGATCGAGCAGGAAGGAACCTACAACCTGCCCGAGGCCGAACTCGACCGGTTCTTGCTCAAGCTGCAAGTGCCCTATCCCACCCCGGAGGAGGAGGTCGCCATCGTGCTCGCCGCCCCGATCCATGAGGGGCCCGAAGCCGGCTCGCGGGGGAAGGCAGACGGCCGCGGCGGCGAAGCCTCCATCGGCCCGGCAGACCTTCGGACCCTGCGCGAAGACCTGGGCAAGGTCCGCTGCGACGGGGCGATCGTTTCCTATATAGTATCCCTCGTCGCCGCCACCCGGCCCTCACTGGAGGCCCGCAAGGACCGGCGCCTGAGGGACGATTACCTCAAGTACATTTCCTTCGGAGCCTCTCCCCGGGCCAGCATCGCCCTCGGCCGGCTCGCGCGGGTGAACGCCCTTTTCGAGGGACGCGATTACGTACTCCCGGCCGACGTGAAGGCGGTCGCCTTCCCGGTCTTGCGCCATCGGCTCGTGCTCTCCTACGAGGCGGGCGCCGACGGGCTTTCGGCCGACGACATCATCGGCAAGATACTCTCCGTCGTGCCCCTTCCATGACCCCTTTCTCCGTCGCCGAGCGCGCCCGTCACCTCAAGCTCGCCTCGCTTTCCCTTTCCGAGGGCATTCGGAGCGGCGGCTTCCGCTCGTGCTTTCGCGGGCAGGGGATGGAATTCGACGCGGTGCGGGCCTATGAGCGGGGCGACGACATCCGCTCGATAGACTGGAACGTGACGGCCCGGAGCGG
This sequence comes from Spirochaetales bacterium, assembly GCA_003245785.1. GTDB lineage: Bacteria > Spirochaetota > Spirochaetia > Treponematales > Treponemataceae > Teretinema. The sequence goes on from QKCE01000124.1 coordinate 2,074, forward strand.
GCATCCCTTCGTGAAGATGTTCCGGGAGGAACGGGAGCTTACGGTATTCATCGTCTTCGACGCCTCCCTCTCCATGGAAACCAACGGGGGCAGCGTGACGAAGCGCGAGAAGGCCCTGGAAGCCGCGGCGCTCCTCGCCTTCGCCGCGGGACATAACGCGAGCCCCCTGGGGGCGGTCACCTTTGACAGGCAGATAATCCGGGTATTCAAGCCCTCCACCGCGCGGGACCAAATCCTCTCCGTCCTGGCGGCGCTGGAGCATGACCGGGCCTCCGCGCCGGGCTCCGCCCTGGCGGGCGCCCTCGCGGGAAGCGCGCGGGTACTGCGGTCCCGGTCCCTCGTGGTGGTTCTCTCCGATTTCCGTACCTCGGGCTACGAGAAAAACCTCGCCCTCCTGGCCCGCCGTCACGACGTGGTCGCCGCCCGGGTGGAATCGCCCACGGACTCGAGCCTTCCCGAGGCGGGGCTTTTGCCCTTTCGGGACCCCGAAACCGGATTCGACGCGCTCCTTCCGACCGGCAGGGCCTCCTTCCGCGAGGTATGGGAGCGGGAACACCGGGAACACCTGTCCCGATGGGAGCAGATATGCCTCCGGCGCGGGGTTTCTCCCCTCGTGCTGTCGACCGAGGCGGACAGCCTTCGGGAATTGAACGCCTTTTTCGCGGGGACCCGCCGATGAGCGCCGCCGTCCGGAACTTTTTCGCCCTCGTCTCTTTCCTGGCCGTCGCCCTCGCGTCCGGGGCCGCGGAATCCCCGGACGGGAAGGCCTCCCAGGGGCTATCCTCCCCCTCGTCGATGACCCTGGTTCCCCGGGAAATATTCATCGGTGACGAGGCCGTGCTTACCTTTCCCTCCGCCACGCTGGAGCGGGTCTTGACCCCGGGCGAACGGGTGTCGCTCGAGCCTTCGGCCCTGCCGCCCCCCTCGGATTCGGCGACGGTACGTTCGGTCGTCCTTTCGCGGGGGCCCGGGGAGGGCGATCCCGTCTCTGTCAGCGTTACCTTCGTGGCCTGGAACGTGGGGACGGTCAACCTCCCCTCGATAGGATGGAAGGGAATCGCCGTGCCGCCCCCGGCGGTGACCGTGGCGTCCCTGGCGGAAAGGACGGGCGCCGTGTCCCTGGAGCCGCCCCGCGCGCCGTTGCTCGTGCCGGGAACCACCTGGCTCGTTTACGGCTTTGTCTCGGTCGCGATACTGGCGTCCATATTCCTGTGGCTTCTCGCCCGGCGGCTTCTCGCGCTCGCCTTCGGCGATCCGGCGGCCCGGCGGGCGGCCCGGCGGGTTCGGGAAGTCCGTTCCGCCCTTTTCCGACTCGAGCGCCGAATCCGGCGACAGGAAACCCTTTCCTGGCATGCCGAACTTTCCCGGGTTTTTCGCGGCTATCTTTCCCTCGTCGCCGGGGATTCCCGGCGCGCCTTCGAGGCGCTTACTCCCGCCGAAATCGAGCGTTCCCTCACGGGGAACCTGCGGGGCTATCCGTGCCTCGGGGATATGCGGTCCCGCCTCGAGGGAATCGACCGCGTTCGTTTCAGCGGGCGGCCGGCGGTGGAGACCCGCCGCGAGGATATCGCCGCCCTGCGGGAACTGGTCGCCGACATCGAGCGGGCCGCCAAGGGGGAGGAAGCAAATGGGCGGGTTTGAGCGTCCGTTTTACCTCTTTTTTCTCCTCGCCTTGCCCTCGTACGCGTTACTCTCCCGCATGGGGGCCTTTCGCAAATTCGAGTTGCCCCTTACCCTCGGGGACTGGAGCGGGGTGGGATTCCGATGGACGCCGCGCTATCTTCGGGTCCTCGCCTTCGTTTCCCGTGCCTTTCTCGCCCTTGCATTCGCCCTCGCGGTAATCGGCGGCTCCGGTCCGGTGCGTTACCGGAGCGAGGCGCTTTACGGGGCCCGGGGCAATTCCGTCATCTTCGTGCTGGACGTGAGCCCTTCCATGGCTGCCCGGGACATGCGCTCCGACACCAGGCTGGACGCCGCGAAGTCCTATATCCGTGCCTTCGCCGCCCGGCGTCCCGGCGATTCCTGCGGACTCGTCGGCTTCGGTTCCGACGCGGCCCTGCTCGTTCCGCCC
>QKCE01000174.1 GCA_003245785.1 Spirochaetales bacterium
TATTTTAGCAAAACCTTTAAAAAAACCGTGGGCTTAACCCCCACGGAATTCAGGGAGCGCCTATGACCCCAGGAAAAGCCGCATTTCCCGCAGTGGTCCGCCTTATTACCGCCGGTTTTGCCGTGATCGCCCTAACGGGCTGCCTTCGGCAGGCCGCGAAAACCGACGAGAGCGCCGTACCGCCCCGCATCACCATCGGGTTTTCCCTGGATTCCCTTATCGTCGAGCGTTGGATCCGGGACCGGGACATTTTCGTGTCCACCGCCGGGGAACTGGGGGCGGACGTGATCGTTCAGAACGCGGCCAACGACGAACAGCAGCAGGTGAGTCAGGTACGCTACCTCATCGATAAGGGCGTGGACGTACTGCTCATCATTCCCCAAAACGCCGATATTCTCTCCGACGTGGTGGATCGGGCCCACGCAAAGGGCATAAAGGTCATTTCCTACGATAGGCTCATCCGAAACGCCGGGGTAGACCTGTATATGAGCGTGAATAGTATCGAGGTGGGCCGGATCATGGCTTCGGCGGTGGTGAAGGAAGCGCCCTCGGGCAATTTCGTGTTCATCAATGGCCCGAAATCGGATAACAACGTCGCCCTCGTCCAAGAAGGCCAACGGTCCGTGTTCGTCGAGTACCCCGGCATCTTTCACCTACTCGACTATTACGCGGATAATTGGAGTTACGACCTCGCCTTCGAGCAGGTGTCCCGTCTTTTGGAAGAAGGAAAGCGGATCGACGCGGTGGTATGCGGAAACGACGGTCTCGCGGGGGGCGTGATCCGCGCCCTGGCGGAATACCGGCTCGCGGGCAAAATTCCCGTGGTTGGCCAAGACGCGGATATTGCCGCCTGCCAGTACGTGGTGGAAGGCTCCCAACTCATTACGGTATATAAACCCATCGGTGACCTTGCCCGGGAGGCCGCCGCCGCGGCGGTGTCCCTTGCCCGGAATGAGCCTATCGGGACGGACGGCGTAATCTCCGACGGTTCCCGCGAGGTGCCCGTCATTTGGCTCAACCCCGTGGAGGTTAACCGCGACAATATGGACGCGGTGGTAATCGACTCCGGTTTTCATACGGCGGAAGAAATTTATCAAAACGTGCCGGTGGAGAACCGTCCGGTCGAATGGCGTTGATCGGGGTACCCCGTCTCGTTGGGTACGCCTTGTGGCCTAGGGTAAATTATTGACCGCAATATAATCCTTATCCGAGCCATTCTTGGCCCTTTATTCCGCTGTAGGGTCCAGAATGTCGCAATATTTTCCAGAAAGACCCCCGTTTTGCCTCCCGAAGCCCGGTTAAGATTCCGTTAAGGGGAATCGATAGAGAGATCCCCGAAATCTTAAGGAGGATTTTTTCATGAAAAAAATCGCTAAGATCGTCGTTGCGGCGCTCGCGCTCTCGATGGTAGCTTCCATGGCCTTCGCCGGTGGCGCCCAGCAAAAGTCGAAAGTACAGGTCGGTATCGTTCTTCCCACGAAGGATGAACCCCGCTGGGTACAGGACGAAACCCGCTTTATGGACGCCCTCAAGGGACAGGCGAACGTCGAGATTCTCTTCAGCCAGGGCGATTCCGGCAAGGAGAAGCAGAACGTCGAGACTCTCCTCACCAAGGGAATCAAGGTCCTGATCATCTGCCCGCAGGACGGTAATGCCGCCGCTGCCGCCGCCGATGCCGCGAAGAAAGAAGGCGTGACCGTTATTTCCTACGACCGCCTCATCACCGGCACCACCGCCGTCGATTACTACGTGACCTTCGACTCCGTATCCGTCGGTAAGGCCCAGGCCCAGTACCTCGTGGACCAGCTCCCCGCCGGTACCAAGGGCGCTTCCCTGTACCTCTATGCCGGTGCCGCTTCCGATAACAACGCGTTCCTGTTCTTCCAGGGCGGTTGGGAAGTTCTCCAGCCCCTCGTCGCTAACGGTACCTTCGTGATCAAGAACTCCGCCGAGGCCGTGGCCCTCCAGGGCAAGAAGAACCTCGAGCGCGCCGAAATGGCGAAGATCATCGGCCAGATCACCACCGAGTGGAACTTCGACGTCGCGAAGAAGAAAGCCGCCGATAACCTGACCGCCGCCACCGCCAAGGACAAGGGCGACTGCTACATCCTCGCCCCCAACGACGGTACCGCCCGCGCCATTGCCGACGAGTTCGCCAAGGACAAGGACGTTTCCAAGTACTTCGTGACCGGCCAGGACGCGGAGAAGGCTTCCGTTCAGTACATCATCGACGGCAAGCAGTCCATGACCGTGTTCAAGGACGTCCGCACCCTCGTCCGCGACGCCGTTAAGATGGCTTCCGACGTGCTCGCCGGAAAGACCCCGGTTACCACCGGCGCCTACAACAACGGCAAGAAGGACGTTTCCGCGAAGCAGACCGAGGTCGTCACCGTGACTCAGAAGAACGTGAAGGCCGCCCTGATCGACTCGGGATACTATCCCGCCTCCGATTTCACCGGGCTCTAATCCTTAAGGCGTAAGCCGACAGACAAGGCGCCGTCTTCTCCTACGGGGACCGGCCCTTGTCTGTTTTTTTCGAAATTGCATAAGGCGAAGGTGGAATTATGGGTAAAACCATTCTGGAAATGTCACACATCACTAAGGAGTTTCCGGGGGTGAAGGCGCTCGACGACGTTACGTTCAAGGTCGAAGAGGGCGAAATTCACTTTCTGGTCGGCGAAAACGGCGCCGGTAAGTCCACCCTGATGAAAGTGCTGAGCGGGGTATATCCCCACGGGACCTATGAAGGCGATATCATCATCGACGGACAGGTTCAGAAATACGCGACTATCCGCGACTCCGAGCGCGCCGGTCTCGCGATTATCTATCAAGAATTGGCCCTAATACCGGACCTCTCGGTGTATGAGAACATATATCTCGGCAACGAGCAGCTCAAGGGCGGCCGTAGCGTGATAAACTGGAACGAAACGATTCGCAAGGCGAAGATTCAGCTTGAAAAAGTCGGGCTGGACGTGGACCCGAGCGCCAAGGTGCGAAGCCTCGGCGTCGGTAAGCAACAGCTCATCGAAATAGCGAAGGCCCTTAGCAAGGACGTCCGCATCCTGATCCTGGACGAACCCACGGCGGCCCTCAACGAGGACGACTGCGACAACCTCCTGCAGCTCATCGTGGAGCTCAAGAAGCAGGGCGTCACGTGCATTATGATCTCCCATAAACTAAAGGAAGTCCTCGCGATCGCGGACACCGTTACGGTGCTCCGGGACGGAAAGACCGTCACGACCCTCAAGCGAGCGGAGCTCGACGAGGAGCTCATCATCAAGAACATGGTCGGTCGCGAGATCGAGAATATATACCCCGAGCGCCCGAACAAGAACATCGGCGAAACCTGTTTCGAGGTGAAGAATTGGGGAGCCTACGATTACGGCGTAAGCCGCCAAATCCTCACCGACGTGAATATCCACGTGAAAAAGGGCGAGATCCTCGGCCTCGCTGGCCTGATGGGCGCCGGTCGCACCGAGTTTGCCCTGAGCGTATTCGGCAACCCGAAGGGCTATAAGGTCACCGGCGACATGTTCGTCAACGGCACGAAGATGGAGTTTAAGCACCCCAAGGACGCGATTGACCAGGGACTTGCCTACGTCTCCGAGGACCGTAAGAAAGACGGCTTGATCCTCGAGCAGGACGTGAAGGAAAACCTCTCCATCGCGAGCCTGAAAGCCCTGGTGAAGGGTTCCGTGATCAATAAAAACGAGGAAATCCGGGTTGCCGAGGAATATCGGAAAAACCTGAAAATCAAGACCCCCAGCGTCGAGGCGAAGGTAAAGAAGCTTTCGGGCGGAAACCAGCAAAAGGTATCCCTCGGGAAGTGGCTTCTCGTGGACCCGGACATCCTGATCCTGGACGAGCCCACCCGCGGCATCGACGTGGGCGCGAAATACGAGATTTACACGATCATGAATAAGCTCGTCGAGGAGGGCATGAGCATCATCATGATATCCTCCGAGCTGCCCGAGATTCTGGGCATGAGCGACCGTATTTACGTCGTGTGCGACGGGCAAATAACCGGCGAGCTTCCGCGGGAGGAAGCCAGCCAAGAAAAAATCATGAAAATGGCAACGGTATAACCGAGGGGGAATGAATGAATATCCGAATACTTAAGCAAAACGCGCGCGACTACGGCATG
>QKCE01000232.1 GCA_003245785.1 Spirochaetales bacterium
TCACGGTGCAGATCCGGGACGGCTCGCTGGAGATGAACCAGGGCGCGGCGATGATACTGAAGGAGATGTCGCGGCTCGAGGAGATATCCCTGAAGGTCCAGCGGAGCACCCGGGACATCGCCCGGTCGAGCGACGCGATAGGCCGGTCGATCGAGGACATCGTCGACGTAACCGGCCGGAACTCCCAGGTGGTACGGGACCTCAACGAACTCACCGGTCGCTTCAAGCTGTAAGGGACGACGGCCCGGGGAACGGCTCGGCGATCCGGCAGGTCTTATACCGTAATCGATTCCTCTTCCAGCGCGATGTCCACGATCGTGAAAAACAGGATGATGATGAGGGGCCCGAGCACGATTCCGTTGAACCCGAAGGCCGTGATGCCGCCCAGGATCGAAAAGAAGATCAGGAGCGGGTGAATCTTGATCCGGTCCTTCAGGAAGAAGGGGCGGAGGAAGTTGTCCAGGAAGGCGATAAAGAACGCGCAAAGCACGAGGAAGAGTATCGCCCCCGTCGCGTTGCCCGTCACGAAAATGCTCAAGCCCAGGGGAAGCCAAACCAGGGCCGTTCCGACCATCGGGATGAAAGACGCGAATAGCACCAGGGTGGCGAAAAGAAGCGCGCCGCCGATCCCGAAGGCGCTGAAAATGATGAAGGCCGCGGTCGCCTGATAAAAGGCGACCAGGAAGAAGCCCATGAAAAGGTTTCGCGTTACCTCGCGGAATTTGTCGAGCAGGCGCTTCGTGCTCTTTTGCTCGATCGGGATCGCGGATACGAGGACCTTCGCGAGGTAGGCGGCGTCTAGGTAAAAGAAATACAGCGTAAAGGCGATGAAGGCAAGGGACAGCACGAAGGAACCGACGTTGCGCACCAGGTCCTTGGTGATCGCGATGATTGTAGCCGAGTATGAGGCGAGAAAGGAGACCACCTGGGCCTTGAGGTCAAGGGTCGCGAGGTCGATGTTATTCAGGCTCAGGTCGCGGACCGTCTGGGCTATGGTGATACCGAGGGAATTGGTTCGGAAGAAGTCGGGGTTTCTTTCCATTAATTCCCTCGCCTCCTCGACGAACTCCCGGCCCTGGCCGATAATTTGAAACGAAATGAACACGAAGGCCCCGGACATCAGAATGACCGTTCCCAGGGCGAAGCTCCCGGCGAGCAGGTGCCGTCTCAGCTCGTACAGCCTCGAACCGGGCTTCATGTGGCGGAGGATCAGGTTATAGAGCGGGCTGAGCAGGATATAGAACACCGCGGCCCAGAGCAGCACGCTGGAGTACGGCAAGAAGAGCATCCCGACGAGAATTACCATTATGGCCAGCAGGGCGACGAGGGACAGCGCCTGGATTTGTTTTCGCTGAAGCATTGTTGAACTATAGCCCTTCGGATGTACCTTGCAAAGCCCCGGGAACCGGGATACAATAAGTTGCCAAAAGAAACTAACATGGGAGGAACAGATGGAATACGGATACTTCGACGATAGAAACCGGGAATACGTGATAACGGAACCCCGTACCCCCGTCAAATGGATAAATTACGTGGGAACCCTCGCCTTCGGAGGCTTCGTGGACCATACGGGGGGCTCCCAGCTCTGCAAGGGCGATCCCGCGCTTAACCGGATCACGAAATACATTCCCCAGTTGCCCGCCTCGGACTTCAAGGGAGAAACCGCCTACGCGCGAATCAGGACACCCGGAACTCCCGCCTCCTCAGCGACGATAGTCTCCCCCTATTGGGTGCCCTGCATGGGCCCGTACGGCCGTTTCGAATGCCGGGTAGGCATGTACTACACGAAATGGGTTACCGAGATGGCGGGGCTCCGGTTCGAGATCCTCGCCTTCATACCCCGCGGGGGGTCGGAGTTTATCCGGCGATACCGCGTAACCAACCTGGGGACGGCGCCGATCGAGGTCGAACTCGTGCCAGTGGTCGAGTGGAGCCATTTCGACGCGCTCAAGCAGCTCACCAACGCGGACTGGGTTCCCCAAACGATGCAGGCCAGGGCGGTCCGGCTCGGTAACGGCCGCGTCGCCATCGCCGCGGCGGCCTTCATGAAAAAGGACGACGCGGTAAACGTGCTCGCCGCCAACGTTCCCGCCAAGGCTTGGGAAACCGACCGAAAGCGCTTCCTCGGGGCCAACGAATACGGAACCTGGCGCGAACCCCTTTCCCTGCGGGAGGAAACCCTTTCTTCCCGCGACTCGATGCGCGGCGATACCGTCGCGGCCCTTCAGCTCGCGCCCGCGCTTCTCGAAGCCGGGGCCTCCGCCGAGATAATCACCGCCCTCACCCAGGTCTCGGGACCATCCGCCATCGCCGAGGCTGCCGGCCGATATGCCGACTCCGCATCCGTGGACAAGGCTTTCGCGGAACTTTCGGCCTTCTGGGATTCCTACCTCTCCGTCATCAGGGTCAAAACCCCCGACCAGGCCTTCAACTCGATGCTGAACCTCCACAATCCCCGCCAGTGCTTCACCACGAAGACCTGGAGCCGCTACCTGTCGCTCTATCAGCTCGGCTACGGCGGGGACCGGGGCATCGGGTTCCGGGACTCCTCCCAAGACGTGATGGGCGTGATTCCCCAGATTCCGGACGAGGCCCGGGATCTCATGGAGAAGCTCCTTTCCGCGCAGAGCGTCGACGGGTCGGCCTATCACCAGTTCAATCCGCTCACGATGGTCGCGGGCCGGGGAGACTCCATGGAGTACGAGGACAGGCCGCACTGGTATTCCGACGACCACCTCTGGATCGTCCTCGCCGTGTCGGCTTACGTGAAGGAAACCGGGAATTACGGGTTCCTCGGGAAAATCGTACCGTTTTACGAAAAGGACAGGGAGGAAAAGCCCCTGGAAACCGCGTCGGTCCTCGCCCACCTCCGGCGGGGCGCGGCCTTCACCCGGGAACATACGGGAGCCCACGGCCTTCCCCTCCTCGGCTTCGCGGACTGGAACGACACGGTCAACCTGCCCGCCGGCGCCGAGAGCCTCTTTACGGCCCACCTTTACGGCTGGGCGCTCCGGGAACTGGCGGACCTTTCCGCCTGGCTCGGGGACCACGACAAAACGAAGGAATTCCTCGACTGGTACGGCGACGCGGAACGGGCGGTGCTGGATTCCGCCTGGGACGGCGAATGGTTCGTGCGCTATTTCAACGCCGACGGCGCGCCGATCGGCTCCGCGAAAAACGAGTACGGCAAGCTGTGGCTCAACGCCCAATCCTGGTCCGTCCTCTCGGGCTTCGGCGACGCCGACGGGAGGGGCCGCAAGGCGATGGACGCGGTGGCCAAGCACCTGGCCACCGAGAAGGGCATCAAGCTTTCCTGGCCGGGCTACGACGGCTACGACCGGGAAAAGGGCGGCGTGACGACCTACCCGCCGGGGGCGAAGGAAAACGGGGGCATCTTCCTGCACCCGAATCCCTGGGCGATCATCGCTGAAACCCTCCTCGGCGACGGGGATCGCGCCTTCGATTGGTACGGCCGGATAAACCCGGCGGCGAAGAACGCGATAGCCGACGAATACGAATGCGAACCCTATTGCTACGCCCAGAACATCCTGGCCGACGAGCACCCTGATTTCGGCCTCGGCCGGAACTCCTGGCTTTCCGGCACTGCGAGCTGGATGTACCAGGCGGGGGTGAAGTACATCCTCGGGATACGGCCCGATCACGCGGGACTCGTGATCGATCCCTGCATCCCCTCGGCCTGGGACGGGTTCACGGTGGACCGCAAATGCCGGGGAGCCGAATACCGTATCAAGGTCTCGAACCCCGAGGGCAAATCCAAGGGCGTCAAATCGCTTTCGGTTGACGGGAAGAGGATCGAGGGGAACGTGATCCCCTGGTTCGACTCGGGAGCGCACGAGGTGGAGGCGGTCATGGGCTGACCGAACCCGATACGGCCGAAAATTCCGCAGGCCGAAAATACCGGACGGCGTTAAAAAAGAAAGGCCCCCGAAGGACGTTCCTTCGGGGGCCTTTCCTTTGCGTAACGATCGGGCAAGGCCACGCGAAAGCACGCCTCAACGCGGGACCGCGACGCGCCTTCCCTTCGTCGCGATCAACCCACCGTGGCCACGAGCCTTACTTCCTTTACCCCGGGGCCGGCCTTCACGAGGGTACCGTCCGCGATAGCCCCCCCGCTCGTCACCGAAAGCGCGATCTTGCCGGCGGGATCGGCGTTCTTCACCTCGATGACGTAATTCACGCCGCGGTAGACGCGGGTAACCGTCGCGGACTTCACGTGGGCGGGAAGCCGGGGCTCGACGCGGAGGCCGCCGAATTCGGACCTGACGCCCGCGATCCACTGTGAAAGGGCGACGAAGTTCCACGCCGCGGTGCCCGTAAGCCAGCTGTTCTTCGCCTCGCCGTGGCGGCGGGCCGCCTTACCGGCGATCATCTGGGCGTACACGTAGGGCTCGAGCCGGTGGATCTCGCTTATGTCCTCGAGATAGGCCGGGGCGATCTTCTTGTAGTACTCCCACGCGCGGTCGGGCCGCCCGGACATCACCTCGCCGATGATGACCCAGGGGTTGTTGTGGCAGAAAATGCCCGCGTTTTCCTTGTATCCCGGCGGGTAGGAGGAAACCTCGCCGAGCTCGACGTGGTAGTCCCGGTAGGGCGGGTCGAGGATCACGATGCCGTACTTCGTGTCGAGGTGGGCCTTCACGCTGTCGAGGGCCTTGAGCGGGTAGCCCCTGTCGGCGCCGACCTGCGCCATGGCGCCGAAGCCCTGGCTCTCTATGAAGATTTTCCCGTCCTCGCATTCTTTCGAGCCGATCTTGTTTCCGTAATCGTCGTAGGCCCGGACGTACCACTCGCCGTCCCAGCCCGCGCCGCAGATCGTCTCGACCATCTTCGCGGCCTCGGCTTCGGCGAATTTAGCCTCGTCCTCGAGCCCGAGGAGGCGGCACATGGCGGCGTATTCCGGGGCAACGTAGACGAACATCTGGGCGATCATCACCGACTCGGCGTTGGTCCCGTCCTTGTTCGTGCTGGTCTGGAAGGAATCGTTGGGGTCCGTGCTGAAGCAGTTCAGGTTCAGGCAGTCGTTCCAGTCCGCCCGCCCGATGAGCGGGAGGCCGTGGGGTCCCTTGTGGTCCACGGTGTAGCGGAACGAGCGCTTGAGGTGCTCGAACATGCTCGCCTTATTGGTCGGTGAATTGTCGAAGGGCACGTCCGCCTTGAGGAATTCCGTATCGCCGGTCTCGCGCACGTACCCCGCCACGCCCAGGATGAGCCAGAGGGGGTCGTCGTTGAAGTTGCTGCCGATATCGGCGTTGCCGCGCTTCGTGAGGGGCTGGAACTGATGGTAGGCCGAGCCGTCCTCGAACTGGGTCGACGCCACGTCGAACAGGCGCTCCCTCGCGCGGGAAGGTATCTGGTGCACGACGCCGAGCATGTCCTGGCTCGTGTCGCGGAAGCCGATCCCGCGGCCGATGCCGCTCTCGAAATAGCTCGCGGAGCGCGCGAAGTTGTAGGTAACCACGCACTGGTACTGGTTCCACACCGCCATGCGGTCGAGCTTCTCGTCGCCGGTCTTCAGGGTGAAATTCGCCAGGAGGCCGTCCCAGAACGCCTTGAGCCCGTCAAAGGCGGCGTTCACCTGGGCGGGGGTCTCGAACCGCTTCTGGAGCGCGATCGCCTTTTCCTTGTTCGCCACCCGCATCTTGGGGTTGGTCTGGAGAAGCCCGGCGGCCGCGGGGGCGCAGCCGTTTTCTCCCGCCCATTTCTTGCCCTCTTCCATTTCTACGTAGCCGAGGACGAATATCCAGGTCTTCGACTCGCCGGGGCCGAGGGTGGCGTTCAGGCGGTGGCTCGCGATGGGCGACCAGCCGTCCGCCACGGAATTGCCGCTCTTGCCGGCCATTACCGTGTCGGGCGCGTCGTAGCCGTTGTGGAGCCCCAGGAAGGTCTCACGGTCGGTATCGAAGCCGTCGGGCGTCGCGTTAACCGAATAGAAGGCGAAATGGTTCCGGCGCTCGCGGTATTCGGTCTTGTGGTAAATGGCGCCGCCCTCGATTTCCACCTCGCCGGTTGAAAAGTTCCGCTGGAAGTTCGTGCCGTCGTCCAGGGCGTTATAGAGGTTCCACTCCACGAAGGAGACGAGGGACACGTCCTTCTTCTCCTTCGAGTCGTTGGTGAGGGTAAGCATCTGAACCTCGGCGTTCTCGCCGTTCGGCACGAAATAGAGCGCGTCGGCGCGAAGCCCGTTTTTCGCGGAGGAAATCTTCGTGTAACCGAAGCCGTGGCGGCACTCGTAACTGTCGAGCTCCACGCGCATGGGCTTCCATCCGGGATTCCACACGGAATCCCCGTCCTTCACGTAAAAATAGCGGCCGTTGTTGTCCAGGGGAACGTCGTTATAGCGGTAACGGGTCAGGCGGCGGAGCCGCGCGTCGGTATAGAAAGAATACCCCCCCGCGGTATTGGAGATGAGGGAGAAAAACTTCGAGTTCCCCAGGTAGTTGATCCAGGGATAGGGGGTGCGGGGGGTTTCGATCACGTATTCGTGATGCGTATCGTCAAAAAAACCGAATTTCATGATGACTCCTTGAAATATCGTGAACGGTGCAGTGCGTTAATTGAATACATCAACCAACCAAACAGTACCATATGCGCAACCGGTTGTCAAACCAAAACCAACCCTTTTTATGCATTATTTCTTCGGAGCCCGCGACGGGAAAACCCGCCGTGGCCCCCGAATCGGCGGGGCGGAACGCGACAATTCCGTCCCGCTCCGGCGATTCCGGGATCGATCAGGGAGCCAGGTTCTTGGCTTCGATATCCTTGAAATACCGGACGGTTCCCACCCGGAGCTCGTCGGTCGCGTCCTCGTCGCACACTATTACCGCCTTGGGGTGCTGCTGAAGCACGCTGATCGTCCACATGTGGTTGATCCCCTCCTCGATGGCGTGGTGCAGGGCCCTGGCTTTGGTGTACCCGATCGCCAGGATAAGCACCTCTTCGGAATCCGTAATTGTCCCCACGCCCACCGTCATGGCCTTCGTGGGCACCTTGTCGGGGTCGCCGCCGAAGAAGCGGGAGTTCATGATGATCGTGTCCTGGGTAAGGGTTTTCACCCGGGTGCGGGACTGGAGCGCGGACCCGGGCTCGTTGAAGGCGATATGCCCGTCGGCCCCCACGCCCCCGAGGAAGAGGTTGATCTTTCCGTAGGACCGGATTTTCGCCTCGAACCGGGCGCATTCCTCCTCGGGATCCTTGGCCATGCCGTCGAGGATATGGGTATTCTTCGGATCGATGTCCACGCGGGAGAAAAAATTGTCCTGCATGAACCGGTGATAGCTCTGGGGATGCCCCGCGTCGAGGCCCAGATACTCGTCCATGTTGAAGGTGACCACGTGGGCGAAGGACACGTCCCCGGCCTCGTACCTGCGGATCAGCTCCCGGTAAACGCCGAGGGGGGTGGAACCCGTGGGGAGGCCGAGCACGAATGGCCGCTCTGCGGTCGGCGCGAAGGCGTTGATCCTCGCGATGATATGGTTCGCGACCCAGGTTACGCAGTTCGCGTAATCGTCCTTGATAATGACTCTCATTGCAGCTCCTAGAGGATATTCTTTTTCATCGAGCCCCCGATGACGGTCGAGAGCACGTTGCAGTATTTGTCGAACACGATGAGGTCCGCGTCGTAACCGGGGATGAGCGCGCCTTGGGAGTCGTATTTCATCACCCGGGCGGGGTTCATCGAGGCGAACTTCACCGCCACCTCGACGGGAAGGCCGTAGTTCATCAGGTTGCGAACTCCCGCGATCATGGTCAGGGCGGACCCCGCGATTACGCCGTCCATGCAGCGATGGAAGCAGCCGTCGCGGAACTCCACGTCCTCGCCGTTCGCGACGAGCGGGCCGGACTTCTGCTCCGTGGGCTTAAGGGCGTCGGTCACCAGCACGATCTTGTCCGAGGGCTTGTCGCGCACGAGCAGCTTGATCAGGTCCGGATGCACGTGCACCCCGTCGGCGATGACCTCGCAGGCCATTTCGGGATGGATGAGTATGGCGCCCACGGCCCCGGGGTTCCGGTGGTGCATCTGGCTCATGGCGTTGAAAATATGGGTCGAGTGGAGGATACCGGCCTGCATGCCCTCCACCATGTGCTCGTACATGGCGTTCGTGTGGCCCGCCTGCAGCACGATACCCTTGCCGAGGGCGTACAGGGCCAGCTTCCGCATGTTCTTGATTTCCGGCGCCACGGTCATGTTGACGATATGGCCCTCGGAGGCGGTCCAGAGGCGGTCCATGAACTCGAGGTCGACCTCGCTCAGGGTCTCGGGGCGCTGGACGCCGAGCTTCTCGGGGGAAATGAACGGGCCTTCCAGGTGAAGGCCCTTGATCCTCGCGCCGTGCTCCTTGCCCATGGCCGCCACGACCGCCTTTATCGACTCTATCATGTTGTCGGGGGCAGAGGGGTAAAGGGTCGGGTTGAAGGCGGTAACGCCGTACTGGGCGAGTTCCCGGGACATTTCGACTATCGCCTCCGGGGAGTTGTCCTCGGTGCCGTAGCCCGCGAAACCGTGCACGTGGGTATCGATGAGGCCCGGGCCGACGAAGGCCCCGTCCACGTCGAAGATTCGCACGTCGCTCTCGAAGCGCTTTTGCTGGAAGCGCTTCTCGCTGAATACGTCCTCTATCTTTCCGTCCCGCACGAGGACGGAACACTTCTCCATCACCGAAAAACCGGTGATAACCGTTGCGTTATGCAGGCATATCGGGGCGCTCATGGCGTCACCTCCGTTACTTCCAGCCCTTGAGCCCGGTTCCCCTGGGGACCGCGCCCTCGCCGACGCCGACGGGCAGGATGCCGGTCGGGGTTACGTCGCCGCGGATCGTCCTCGCGAGGGCCCGGAGGGACGTTTCCGCGACGCCGTAGGTGGCGATCAGGGTCTTCACGTCCGCCGGGATCACGGCGAGGTCCGCGGGGCTCCTGAGGGCCACGACGATAAGCTTTTTATCCGTCGCGAAGGCCCTCACCGCCTCGAGGAGCTTGAGCTGCTCGGGCCACATGTACGCGTTGTACGTACAAAATATGACATACTCGGTCATGAATGCCCAGTCGGCGGCGCCGAGAAACTCGGTCTCGTTCGGCTGGAGCCCGACCGTATACTCGTATACGTCGTCGAAATGGTCGGCGAACGCGTCCTTGAAATCAAAGGGATAGAAGTTCGTGTTGTCGCTCATCATCAGGCGGCCCATGGAGGGGCGGATGATCGAGACGCGGGCGTTCTTGGGAACGGACCGGAGGGGGAGGAGCCCCGCGTCGTTCCGCACGAGGGTAATCGAGCGGTCGGCGCTCTTCTGGACCGCCTCCAGGTTTTTCCGGCTCGCGCAGGTTTTCCTCACGGCCCGGGCCGGGGGAACGCGGTCCTTCACCGAGGCTTTCTTGTACTCGAGCACCTTCCGGACCGCCTCGTCGAGCCGCGTCTCGGTGAGCTCGCCCTTCCGCACGCCCTCGGCTATGTAACGGTTTGCCTCGTTAACGCCGCCGGAAACGATCACGATATCGACCCCCGCGGCGATGCATTTCACGAGGGCGCCCTCGATACCGTACTTGTCCTTGATCGGCTTCATCTGGATATCGTCGGAAACCACGAGGCCCCTGTATCCCAGGGTGCCCTTGAGCATGCCCTCGAGGATCGGCTTCGAAAGGGTCGCGGGGGTATTGGTCGGGTCTATGGCGGTAAAGCCCGCGTGGAGGGTCATCATCATGGATACGCCGGCGTCGATCGCCGATTTGAAGGGTATCCACTCGCGCTTCATCATGTCGTCCACGCTATAGGGGATCACGTCGAGCTCGAAATGGCTGTCGATGTCCACGTTGCGCTGGCCGGGGAAGTGCTTGGCGCAGCTCATGACTCCGGCGGAATCGAGGCCCCGGATGAAGGCCGCGGCGAGCTTGCCCGCCCGCGCCGGGTCGCTGCCGAAATAGCGGTTGTCCTTTACGGGGAGGCCTTCCTCGTAGCAGAGGTCCACCACCGGCGCGAAGCAGGTGGTAATGCCGATCGCGGCGAGCTCCTCGCCCGTCACGCGGCCGTTGTCGAACGCGGCCTTCTCGGCTTCCGCCTCGTCCCGGATCGCGGCGAGGGCCATGTTGCCCGGGCCTATGGAAACGCCCTGGGTAATGGGGGCTAGCTGGCCGCCTTCCTGGTCGATGGCCACGAAGGCGGGAATGCCGAAACGGTTCGCCCGTGCGCTCGCCTGTACCTTCTCGGTAAGGTCGCGAAGCTGGGCCGGATCGATCACGTTGCACCCGGAAAAGTAGAGGATGGAACCGACGGCGCCGGATTTCAGGAGGCCGTCCATGTCGGCGGGAACCTCGTACCGGTCCACGAAACTCGACATGACGAGCTGACCGGCCTTCTCCTCAAGAGTCATCCCGGAAAGTATTTCATCTATATCCATCATCTTGCGCAACGCTCCTTCGCGATCATCAATCTTTGTTTGTACACTGTATGTACATACCCAAGATACAACGCCTGCACCGCGGTGTCAATAGAAAAAAAAACGGGGACAGCCTTTCCGGCCGTCCCCGCTTCGTTGAATCGTCAACCCTTGACGGCGCCGCCCGCGACGCCCTTGGTAATCTGTTTCCTGAAGATCGCGTAGAACACGAGCATCGGGATAAGGCCGATGACCAGGGCCGCGAACTGCTTGCCGTAGTCCGAGGCCAGGGCGCCGGAAAACCGCGCGATGCCCACGGGAACGGACTTTATCTTGTCGCTCGAGGCGAGGATGTTTATCAGCATGAACTCGTTCCAGGTTCCCGTCACGGTCATGATGGCCACGGTAACGGCGACCGGGGCCGCCATGGGGATGATGATCGAGGCGAAGATCTTGAGGTACTTCGCCCCGTCGATCCGCGCCGACTCGATCAGCGCGTCCGGAATGCTCCGGATATATTCCGTGCTCAGGTACACGCCCATCGGCAAGCCGATCCCGATATACGGGATAAGGACGCCGATCCGGGTATTGTAGAGGTGCGCCGCGTTGACCATGAGAAAGAGGGGAACCATGATCGACTGCAGGGTCAAAAGGATACCGATGATGAAACTGCCATGCAGGAACCCGGTTGCCTTGCTGGGGATCTTCGAAAACGCGAAGCCCGCCATGAAGCCGAACACGTTGATCGCCACCACCGTGACGGAGGTATAAAGGATGCTGTTGATAATCAACTGGCCGAAATTGCCCCGGGTCCAGGATTGGGGGTAATTCTTGAAGAAGAAGGGCTGGGGGAAGCCGAGCTTGCTGTGGAGCATGTAGTCCTGGGTCGTCTTGAACGACTGGACCACGAGCCAGAAGATCGGGTAAATGGCCAGGACCGTGAAGGCAACCATGACGATGTAAATCATCACCGTGGCTACCAGGGATTTATGGGTAATCTTGCGTACGTCTGCCATTGGTCACTCCTTCCCGCCGAAGCGCTTTTCGACCGCCCGGGTAATGATGATCAGGATGAAACTGATGATGACCATGATGGTCGATATCGCGTTGGCCAGGGGATAGTTCGGGGCGCCGCGGAAGGCCTTCTCGTACATGTAGAGCGAGAGCACGCTGGTCCGTCGGGCGGGGCCGCCCTGGGTCATTACGTAGATCAGGTCGAAGGACTTGAGGGAGCCGGAGATCGCGAGGATCGCGCTGGTGACGAGAACCCCGGAAAGCGCCGGCAGGATGATGTAGCGCAGGGTCTGCATTTCGTTCGCCCCGTCGATCTTGGTCGCCTCGATGATCGACACGTCGATCTTTTGCAGGTTGGCGAGGAAGATGATCAGGTAGGTACCGGTGTACATCCAGAGGATCACGATAAGCACCGGGAGCATGGGGTTCTCGTTGAGGGTGAACTCCGCGGCGGGATTGAACAGGTGGACGATCTCCATGTATACGCTGTTCGCGTTCAGGAAGAAACTCTGGAACAGGATACCGATGACGACGGTGGAGATGACGTTCGGGAGGTAGATCATCGTCTGGAAGAAGTCCGTGCCCCGGACGAGGCCGCGGGACAGGATATAGGCGAGGGTGAACCCGAGGGGGATCTGCCCGAACACGGAAATCGCGACGATCTCCATGTTATTCTTCAGGGCGAGGTAGAAATACTCGTCCTTGATGGTCTTGAGGTAACTCCCCAAGCCCACGATATGAATGTCGGGATTCCCGAATATCTTGCCGCCGTTATAGTTGGTCAGGCTCAATATGATCGAAAAGACCGTGGGAAAGGCCATCACCGCGAAGTAAAAAACTACCGCGGGAAGGACCAGGAGCACGTACGAAATCCGTTGCTCCGTCTTAGACGATATGTCCATTGTTTCTCCTCCTATATCGAAAAAAGCGAACCTCCGTCCGCGTCTCGTTATCCTGCCGTCAGGGCCGGGCTTTCGCGGTTATCGCGAAAACCGAATCCCAATCTATCGTGGTTCCGCTCTCCCCGGTCGTGCAGGAGGGAACGGAAAAAAGGTTCATGAAAAACATCTGCGCGGCTCCGGCCGCCACCAAAAAGTCGTCGCCGTCGCCGAATCGGAGCTCGCAGCCCGCGCGGGCGAGAAAGGCCCCGAACTGGGCGACCCGCTCGGCGATGATCGCCCGTACGCTGTCGGCCCTGCGGGCGAGCTCCCCGTGGACGAACACGGCCTCGGGGTCCAGCACCGCCACGATGGGGGCGAAGCTGGCGAAGAGGTCGCCCGTCCATTCCGCGAAGGCGTCGGGGTCGGTCTTGACTAGCCGCATGCGGTCCGGAGGGAGACCGGTTTGCCCGTGGCTTCCGTCGCGCCAGCTGAGGCTCACGAACTCGCCCGCCGCGTGCCGGCTGCCCGAGTAGACCGCGCCGCCGATCGCGACGCCGATACCGACGCTCATGCCGGTCGTCTCGCCGAAACGGGCGCCCTCGGTCTGGAATTCCGAATTGAGGCACACGAAGTTCCTCAGGTCGGTTCCCCGGTTATTCGCGAGCTCGTACCAGGCGAGGCAGTTCGCGTCGTTTTCCAGGAGCACCGGGACCCCGTATTTTTCGGCGAAGGGCTTCGAGAACTCGTGGCCGGAAAGATGGAAGGGATCGGATTTTATGACCGTCCCGGTTCCCGCGTCCACGATGCCGGGAATGCCCACGCATACGCCCAAAAGAGGGATTCCCGACGTTTGCACCGAGGGCATCATCCGCGCGATTACGTGGTCCACCGCGTCGTTGAAGGGCAAGTCAGGCAGGGCGCCGGACTCGGAGAAAAGCACCGAGCCGAAAACGTTCAGCACCACCGCGTGAAAGCCCGAGGGCTGAAGCTCGAGGCCCAGCACGCACCCGAAACGCTCGTTCAGGCCCAGGAAGATCGGCTTGCGCCCGCCCTGGGGCATGGCCTCGCCTTCCTTCTCCTCGAATACGACGCCGTTCTCGATCAGCGTGTTGATGATATTCGAAACGGTGGAACGGTAAAGATCAAGCCGACGCGCGATCTCGACCCGGCTAATGCCGGGGGATTTCCACAGTAGTTGGGCAACCATGGAAATATTCGCGTTCTTTTGAAAATTGTTATTGATCTGTACCGACATATTCACACCTTGGGTGGTTAGTTTGCACACTGTACAAACCTATATTACCTTGTAGACGTGCAGTTGTCAACAAAGATTTACCTAATTATATCCCAACTTTTCCAATCATCGTTAGTTGCGTTGGTTGATTATCTCAACCAACCAGAGTATATCATAAATACTTACGTTTGCAAGCTACCAAAGACGAAAATATTCGCCGCGTTTTGAAAAAAAAGGCTGCCCGGCATACCCCGGGCAGCCTTCGCTGCCTAGCGATCGTCAAGCCCGGTCAGGGACCGGGCCCAGGATCACTGAGCGGCTTTCCATTCCTCGTAGGCCTTCTGCACGGCGGCGGCGACCTGCTCGGGGGTCTTCGAACCGAGGCCGATTTCCTGGAGACCGGCGTTGAGGGGATCGTATACGGGACCGGCGAACACGCCGTCGATAACGACGGTGGTGTTCTTGTACTGGGAAGCGAAGCTGCCGATCTTCTGCTGCATCGGCTCGATCTTCACCTTGGAAAGGTCGATGTCGGTGCGCGAGGGGGTCGCGGCGGCGCCGGTTTCCACGCGCCAGGTCTGGATTTCCTGGCTCTCGAGCCACTTGATCAGCTTCCAGGCGGCGGCTTCCTTGGCGGAACCCGCGGGAATCGAGGCGCTCATGCCCCAGCCGGTTCCGCAGATGACGGAGCTGGAACTGTTGATCTTCGCGCCGGGGATCGCGGGGAATACCATGAAGGAAATGTCGCTGGCCTGTTTCGCGGGCGGGATGAGCGCCTGGCCGGTGGACTTGTCGGTGATATACGCGCCGACGCGCCAGTCGCCGTCGATGTAGTACGCGCCCTTTCCGGTGGCGAACTGGCCGACCACGTCGCCGTAGCTGGTCGCGAGGGTGTTCTTGGAGAGCACGCCGTCGTCATAAAGGGCCTTCACGAACTTGAGGGCGTTCACGAACGCCGCGTCGGTGAATTTGGCCTCGCCCTTCAGGATCTTGTCGCTCCATCCGTCGCCGCCGAACCGGCCGGCGATGTCCGAGAAGAGGCAGGACTGCATGACCCAGGGCTCCGCGTTCGCCATGAGGATGGTCTCGTATCCCTTGGCTTTCAGTACGGGAACCTGAGCCTTGAGCTCCTCATAGGTCTTGGCGGGGGTAAGCCCGCAGTCCTTGAGGACGGCGTTGTTCACGTAGACCACGTGGGTCTGCGTAACGCCGTTCGGGAGCTCGCCGAGGTATCCGCCGCCCTGGGGCTTCAGGGAGAAGGCGGTGTACTTGCCGATGAGTCCGTCCTTCTGGAGGAAGGGGGTGAGATCCTTCAGGAGGTTCTTGGTGTGGAGCGTGGTGGAGCGTCCGGACGGCCAGGCGTAGATAACGTCGGGAATCTGGCCCGCGGCGGCATAGGCCTCGACCTTTTGGTGGAAGGGCTCGTTGAAAAGGTCCTCGCGCTCGACGATGATATCGGGATTCGCGGCGCTGAAGGCGTCCCAGAGTATCTTGATCTCATCCGCGCTGTTGGCGGAGGTCATATCCAGATAGTTCAGCACCTTGAGGGTTACCTTGCCCTCGGTCGCCTTGGAATCCTTGGATCCGCCGGCGAACGCGAGCCCGTGGGCCACTACGGCGGCAATCGCGATCATCGCGATTTTCTTCGAAAGTTTCATTTTTCCTCCTCGAAACTTCGCCAACCTTACGGTTGGCTTGTTGGCGCAATGCCTCGAAACTTCGCCAACCTTACGGTTGGCTTGTTGGCGCAATGCCTCGAAACTTCGCCAACCTT
>QKCE01000035.1 GCA_003245785.1 Spirochaetales bacterium
TACGTCGGTCTCGATCGAGCGAGACAGGGCGAGGTACCGGTTACCCTCCAGCTTTACGCCGGGATTCTTTATCGTCACGTCGGCGCCGCTGAAGTCCGCGTCCTCGTGACGCCCGAGCACGTAGCGGATGCCGGGGAGGTCCGAGAGGGCCTCGATGGAAGGGGCGAGGTCCGCCTCGCCCTTGCCGTCCGTCACGGTGACGAGGGCGCCCCGGGAAGCGAAAAACCGGGCGCTTGCGGCGCCGCCGCCGTTGAGCCCGAGGCCCATGACGGTCACCTTCAGGCCCGACAGGTCGGAAAGGGAAGAAAACGGGGGATTGATGAAGCGGGGATCCGCGGGGCTAGAACTCAACGGTGTACTCCTTCTGGTCGCGCTCGTTCAGGTCGGCAACGATCCTCAAACCCGACCAGGGATCGCCGAGGCCGGCGGGAACGCGGGCCTTGATTTCCTTGAACAGGGGCATTAGCTCCGAAAACGACGCGGCTTGCAAATCCTGCAGGATCGAGTCGAGTTCCGGCTCGAGCCACTCCCGGATCCCGTGAAGCGCCCCTGGACCCCGGCCGTTCCGGGAGGGCTCCAGGCCGAGGGCATTCAGGCTCACGCAGCGGTGCTTGCAGGTTACGGGATAAAAGGGATGGTTCCTCGCGCCGGCGGGCAGGACGAGCTTGCTGAAGAATTTGTTTATGTCCGAGTCCATCCAGATGCCGTGGATCATGTATCCTTCGCCGGACTCCCCCTTCCACGTGACGGGGACGATCTGGTCGAACTCCAGGGGGTCCCGGTCCCCCTTCGGGGCTTCGGGCGCGAGGGGATACCAGTCGCTTTCGTAATAGAGGTGGGCGGTCCGGTATCGGTGGGTCCGGCTGTTTCCGCCGGGCTCGAGAATTTCGGATTCGAGGGGGCGGCAGGCAAGGTCGAGCCGGGCAAGGTAAAGGTAGTCCCGGTCCCCGAAACGCGCGACCCGGAAAAACGCCGGGGCGAGGATATTCACGGGGTCGAAAAACCACCGCGTGCCCCCGAGAAGCCAGGGGGCCGCCGAAGCGACCTGCCGGACGACCGAGGCGAGGGCCTCGACGTAGCCCGCGGGGGGAACCGGGTTTTGAAAGCCGTGGTGGATGGGTAGGGCAGGCACCTCGAAGGGGGCGTCGAGAATCGCGAACTGGTCCTCGTTCTGGCTGTATCGGCACGCGACGGGGCCCGCCCCGGCCCCGTCGGGCAGGGCGAGCATGGCGTTTATTCCCGGGTCGGTGACGGATTTGTCGATTGCGCTTGTGCTCGGGCCCATCGGAAACTATAATATATCAAAGTTATGGGAAATAAAAGACTTGTGCCGATCCTGGCGGCGTTACTCGTTTCGGCGGCTCTATTCGCGGAATCCTACGCGAACGTTACCTACGCGGAGGGGGGCACCTTCCGCGTAGTCCGGGGAGGGAAAACTACCTCCTGGGACGTGGGGAGGGAGGACGTATTCGGGCTCGAGATAAAGACCGGCGACCTCATCAGCACCGGCCCCGGCACGATCCTCGAAATCTCGATTCACCCCATTTCCGCTTCCGTCCAGATCGCGGAAAACACCTCGTTCTCCTGCGATGCCGACGCGACCGGCGCCCAATCCAAGGGGGAACTCTATTACGGACGGGTCCACGCGAAGGTCGCGAAACTCGTCGGAGGGGCTTCCTACCGCATCTCTTCCCCCTCGCTGGTCGCCGGCGTCCGGGGCACGGATTTCGGGTTGGACGTGATAGCCGCCCGCCAGACCGACGCTAATGTCGCCGATAGCTCTGCCTCGGTGCTGAGCCGCGTATTCTGCTTCGAGGGAAGCGTCGCGGTCACCCCGGCGGACAAACCCGCCCTGGAAGCCGTCGTGGTTTCTACCGGCCAGATGGTCGAGCTCGCGACGTCCCAGGCGTCTTCGGCGGAGCCGCCGAAACTCGTGCCGAAGCCGATCAACGAGGAAGTACGGGAGTATTGGGAGGATAAACCCCAGGTAGGCTACCTGGAGGAAGGCGAGGGGGCGAACGAATCCGCCGTCGCGGGAGCCGTCGCCGCCGATACGGAGGGCGATTGGCGTCAGGAGGGTCCTTATTTGGTAAAGGAGCGTGCCTGGCCGCGCGCCGCGGACCCGACCGAAACGGTACGAAACGTGAAAGTTCCGAACTGGGCGGCGACCGCCCTCATGATAGCCGGAACCACTACCTCTTCGGCCCTGGCGATATACTCCCACCAAAGCGGGGACAATGCCTGGTTCGTGGAGTCGGGCTATTCCGCCGGCGTCGTCATGGCGGGGTCCGGGGCCTTGCTTGCCCTCTTTTCGGCCCTCTTCAACTGAGGGTCAGGTCGAATTTTCCCTCGAAGAGGTATCCCCCGGAACCGGTCACGAACAGCTCGTTCGCGTCGGTGTCCCAGCTGACCGCCACCCGGCGCGACTGATCCCGGTCGGTCTCGAGCACCGAATCCGGGCTGGCGGCCACCCCGCCGAAATCGAACAATACCATCGAGTCCCCGTCGGCGCTTCCCGCGCATACCGAGGCGACGAGCGCCCCCGTGGCGGCCGCGCATACCGTAGCCGCGCCGCGCGGATCGACCCGGGCGAGTATCGTGTCGCGGGTGAGGGCCCGGGCGATGACCGGGGTCACCCGGCGGTCGGGGAAGGCCTTGGCCGCCAGGGCCTTGAGGCTCGGATACCCGAGGCTCCCGAGGGTTTGGGGAAAGGCGACCAATACGTCCTCGGCCACGTGAAGGCCCGAAAAGGCCGTCCGGATTCCCTCGTGCTCGATAATCTCGGAGATTTCCGCCGACAGGGGCGTGACGACCCTGCCCCCGAGGAGGGAGAAGGGCGCGCCGCAGGCCAACCGGAATTCATGGGCGCCCAGGACGTCTATTACCCGCTCGCCCGAGGCGGTCATGAAGCTAATGGCGCGGTTTTTCACCCTGCCCGAATCGAAGGCGTAGCGGGCCGCGCAGAGGAGGGCGTCCTCGGCGTTGCGGACCGGCTCGCCCTTCCGGCTGAAGGCGCGAAACGAATTCCCCTCGGCGAGGAATACCGCCGCGGACGCCCCTATCCCGAACCGGCGATCGCAGAGCCGCCGCGCAGCCTCGGGCCATCGCTCCGTCCCGGGGCGCCGGTCCGCGTCGACCTGGGAAAGGTCACAGATAACGAAGCCGTTGCCGGCGATCTGGGTCTTGATGAAGGGGAGGGCGACCCGCGACTCAGCCACGGGTGGTCCTCAGGTTCCGCCGGGCGTCGAAGCGCGCCCGGGCGAGGCTCACGAGCTTCAGTATCAGGTCCGCGTAGGGCAGGCCGGAGGCCTCGCACATCTTCGGGAACATCGAAATGGAGGTGAAGCCCGGGATGGTGTTGATCTCGTTCAGGTAGAGTTCGTCGTTCCGGCGGTCGATGAAAAAGTCGACCCTGGAGAGCCCCGAGAGGTCCAGGGCGCGGTACGCCTGGATCGCGGTCTGCCGGACCTTCTTGGTGGTCTGCTCGTCGAGATCCGCCGGGATCTTGAGGGCGGCGCCCTCCGGATCGAGGTATTTCGCGTCGTAGTCGTAGAATTCGTGGGTCGGGACGATCTCCCCCGGCGTGTAGGCCACGGGGGCCTCGTTGCCCGTCACGGAGCATTCGATCTCCCGGGCGGGAACGAAGGGCTCGATGATGATCTTGTCGTCCCACAGGAAGGCCTCGCCCACGCGCCTTTCCAGTTCCTCGCGGTTGGAAGCCTTGGCGGCCCCGACGGAACTGCCCGCGCAGGCGGGTTTCACGAAAAGGGGCCAGCGAAGGTCCCGCTCGGCCCGGGCCACGATTTCCTGCCGGACCACCTCGTTTTGCCAATCCGCCATCTTGACGGCGACGAAGGGCACGATCGGGAGCCCCTCCGCCTGCCAGATAAGCTTCGTTTTTTCCTTGTCCATCGCGAGGGCGCTCGACATGACGCCGCCGCCCACGTAGGGAATTTCGGCCATCTCGAAGAGCCCCTGGATCGTGCCGTCCTCGCCGTAGGTGCCATGCAGCACCGGGAATGCCGCGTCCACGGGGATCGCTTCCCCGGCGCACGAGAAGCCTCCGGCGGTACCGCCCCCGGGAATCACGGAGATTCGGGCGGCCGGGTC
>QKCE01000198.1 GCA_003245785.1 Spirochaetales bacterium
AGTGGCGAACCGATGCGTTGAAGTCGATGAAGGCGGAATACTACTGGCCAACGGCGGCACCGAGGCCCTTACGCTGGCGATAGAAAGCTGTTCGGCCCCCGGCGACGTGGTGGCCATAGAAAGCCCCGCCTTCCTGGGGATCATCCAGGCCCTCAAGCTCATGAAGCGGCGGATCGTCGCGATCCCCACCTCGCCGCTTTCGGGGATGGACCTGGGCCGTCTCGAGGAGGCGATCGCCGGGGAGGGCGTAAAGGCCGTCGTCATGACCGCCCTGTACCAAAACCCCCTGGGCTTCGTCATGGCGGAGGAAGACAGGATACGGGCGATCGAACTGGCGGAGCGGCACGACGTGACGCTCATAGAGGACGATATCTACAACGACTGCGCCTTCGAGGGCCCCGCGGAACGGTGCCTGAAGGCCTTCGACGGGGGGGACCGGGTAATCTACTGTTCGTCCTTTTCCAAGACCCTCTCGCCGGGCATGCGGGTCGGCTGGATTATCGGCGGGAGGCGGCACCGGGAAATCGAGGAATTGAAGATCGCCAGGACCCTGGGAAACGGGAGGCTGAACCAGCGGGTCCTCGCCCGATACCTCGCCTCGGGCCGGTACGAGGCCCAGGTCCTGCGCCTCCGCGCAGCCATGGCAAGGCAGGAGAGGGAAATGCGGGCGCTCCTCGCATCGGAACTGCCGGCGGGAACTGCGATATCCCGGCCCCGGGGCGGGTACTTCCTCTGGGTGGAGCTTCCGGAACCTTGCGACACCCTGGCGCTCTTCGAGAAGGCGCTGGAATCGGGCATCAGCGTCGTTCCGGGACAGGCTTTCTCGGCGGAACGGCGGTACGGCAACTGCATGAGGATCAGCTTCGCGAGCCCCATAACCGACCGGGTCCGTTCCGGCGTCGCCCGCCTGGCCCGGCTTGTCCGGGAATTGCCGGACGCGAGGGCAGAGTCCCCACGCGAGGCGCGGTAGCCGCCGGTTTGGCGCTCGGAAGGCATGGTCCCGCGACCGGCGCGGGGAAAATGGCGGCTTGACCGCAAAGGAGGAAGCTATGCGCAAGGCCCTCGGCCTGATTCTCGCCGTCTTCTCTTTCACCGCTTGCGCCCTCTTCGATCCGAAGGTAATCGCGGAATTGCGCCCGGATTTCCAGCTCCCCGGGAAGGCGCCGGGGGTCGGCTACGTCGAGTTCGCCGCCTTCGGCGACACGGGTACGGGGGACCAGAACCAGAAGGACGTGGCGGCGGCGATAGCCGCGTACGGCCTATCGAGCCCCCTGAACTTCGCGGTACTGCTGGGCGACAACTTTTACGAGGCGGGCGTCGCTTCGGCCGATGACGACCAGTTCCGGACGAAATTCGAGGAGATTTATTCCCTGGGCGGCCTGGACGTGCCGTTTTACGCGGTACTGGGCAATCACGACTATTACGGAAACGAGCAGGCCCAAATCGACTACTACCTGGCGAATCAGGCCGCGTCCAACTGGAACATGCCGGATTATTATTACGCCTTCACGGAGCAAATACCGGGAGGGACGGAGACGATCCGGGTATACATGATCGACACGAATATTTTGCTCAAGGACCCCGTAAGGGCCGACGAGGAGCTTTCCTGGCTGGAGGCGGAATTGGGCGCTTCCACCGCCGCGTGGAACGTCGTCTGCGGCCATCATACCGTCTACTCGAGCGGCGCGCACGGCTCGACCGGCGACGTCAAGGCGCTCCTCGAACCGCTCTTTCGCGCCTACGGGGTCGACCTGTACCTCTGCGGACATGACCACGACCTCGAAATACTGAAGCCCCAGGGGGGCGTTTCATACGCCGTCAGCGGTTCCGGGGGAAAGGTGAGGCCGGACGACTACGGCTTCCTTTCCGTATACTATGCCAACCGGTACGGCGCGACGATCGTGCGGATATCCGAGGGGGAGCTCGCGTTGATCCCGATTTTGGCCAACGGAAGCGCCGATTATTTTTACGCCATCGATAAATAGCGCCGGCCGCGCCCGGCCCGCCTTCTCCCCCCGCTGCCCTTCCTGCCTCGGCCTTGAATACGCCCGCCATCCCCGGGTTTATCCCCGGACGATTCGCGGCTATACTTTCCCATCATGATCATCGACGTTCACGGACACGCCTATTCCGACGCCTTCGCCCCCCGGGCCATGGGCTTCCTTTCGGGAGTCTCGGGGGACTACAGGCCCTTCGGCGACGGCACGGTCGGCTCGCTGCTCGACAGGATGGACGGCGCCGGGGTCGACCGGGCCTTCGTGGCCAATATCGCGACCAAGCCGTCCCAGGCCGCCTCCATCCTGGAATGGTCCCTCGGGATCCGTAACGAACGGATCGTCCCCCTCGCCTCGGTCCACCCGGAGAGCCCTTCCTTCGCGGAGGAGATCGCGCGGTTCCGGGAGGCGGGGTTCCCGGGGATCAAGCTCCACCCCATGTACCAGGACTTCAGCCTGGACGACGCGCGGGTAGTGCCGTTTTTCCGGGAGATCGAGCGGAACGGGATGTTCGCCCTCATTCACGCGGGGACCGATATCGCGTATCCCGGCGCGGACAACGCCGCCCCGGCGCGCATGCGGAAACTGCTGGACCGGGTACCGGGACTGGAGGTTATCGCCGCGCATTTCGGGGGCTGGCAGGATTGGGAGGCGGTGGAACGGGACCTCGCCGGGGCGGATTGCCTTTTCGACACGTCCTTCATTCGCCAGGTGGAGCCCGCCCTGAGGGACCGGATTCTCCGCAGGCACGGCCCGGAGCGGATCGCGTTCGGAAGCGATTTTCCCTGGCAGGACATGAAGCCCCAGCTCGAGGCGGTCCGGGGCCTTCCCCTCGGCGAGGCCGAGATCGGGGCGATTCTTTCGGGGAACGCCGCGGCCCTCTTGGCGCGGCACGGAGCGGGGGAAAAAGTTTCCGGCAGCCGGTAGGTTTCCCGCGGGCGATAAACCGTGGCGAGGGCGAATTGCCGCCCCGCCGGTCGGCAAGCCTTCAGGCCGCGGGTACGCCCGCGCGGGCGGCCACCCACCCGGTACGCTTCTCACCCCGCGGGCGGCCAACCTCCGAGCGGGCGGCGAGCTTTCAGCACGCCGTAAGCACCCCGGAACCTACCCTACCCGGCCGTCCAATATCGCGTCGAGTTCCCGCGCGACGGCGTCCCGGCGGGAGCCGCCCAACCTGAGTTCGTCGAGGGCCCCGGGGGTCCGCTCCAGGAGCGCGCAGGTCACGAGCCCGGAGGCGATGAGCCCCTCCTTCTCCCGTTGAGAGAGGGCGGTCAGGATCGTGACGGGGTACAGCCGCTCCCGGTCGATAATCTCGCGAAGCCCGGCTCCCACGGGAAAGTCCCAGGACAAAAGCTCTATGCCGTAATGGGCGGAGTATCTCAGGGACTCGTCGGAAAAGCGGGTGTTCGTAACCACCCAGCCGGTAAACTCAAGACCGGAAAATTCCGGCAGTTCCCGCCGCCGGGCGACGATATCGTCCACCCGGCTCCGCACGTAGAGGGGCACCTGGATGCTCACGTACCCGTCCCGGGACTGGCTGTACTTGCATTCCACCAGATGCTGCACGCCGCCGCCCGTGGCGACCACGTCCATCTCGTGGGTTACCGCCGCGCCTTCCACCACGACGGCGACCTCGGTCTCGAAGCCCTTGGCGCGAAAAATCTCGCCGGTAAACGCCTCGAAGGGATGCCCCGAGGGACCCAGCTCCATGAGGGCGCCCTTCACCCGGTACCGGGCGCCCGCGATCTTCTTGCGCCGCCCCAGGCGGGAAAGCGCCCGGGCGTAAATCTTCCGCGTACTCACCCCGTCGGTAAGCCAGCCCTCGATATCGGCGAGTATCTCCGCCGCCATCGCGTCGTCCGCCCCGGCGGCCCGCAGGGACTGGGCGAGCTTTTCCGGGGAGAAAATTTCCAGCTCGCCGGAAGCCTTCCGTATATGGACCGGCGCGCGCGTTCGTTCGTTTTGCATGTTCCCAGTATACACCATGACGAAAGGCGGGGGAGATTCGGGGGAAGAGGCAGGGAGCGCCGCGGGGCGAGGCCGCCGCCGGAGACGGGCCGGAAGCCGCGAAGCGGCGCGCGCCGAAGCCGGTCGCGGCACCCGTCCC
>QKCE01000031.1 GCA_003245785.1 Spirochaetales bacterium
GCACATCGAGGACGAGGAACTCGACAAGCTCTTTTCGGCCATCGCGAAATACCCGCTCAACCTGCGCATCGCGGTGGAGGAGTACGTCGCGGGGGACTCGGGCTCGTCCCAGCAGAAGATGGAGCTCATCCACTCCATCCTCCGGGACGCCCCGCTCCGCAAGATCGCCCATATCCTTTCCGATGCCCTCGGGAAAACGATCGAGGTCCCGAAGGACTTCGAGAAAAAAACCTTCGCCGAATACGAGGAAGAGCGGGCGTCCCTCCGCTACGTCTTCTTCAACAAGATACTCCCCATATTCACGATGGGCGCCATCGCCGCGATCCTGCTCGCATGCGTCGCCTACCTTTCCTTCCAGTTCATTTACCGCCCCCTGGCGGCGGAGAGCCTGTACCGGCGGGGTTACGCGGCGATCGGGAACGAGCTGTATACCCAGTCCCAGGACCTCTTCAACCAGGCGATCGTCAAGTGGGAACGGAAGGGGTGGTACTTCAAGTACGCCGAGGCCTACCGCGAACATCGGCAATACCTCCTGGCGGAACGCATGTATCTCGCCCTCCTGTCCCGTTACGACAACGACAAGAAGGCGGGGCTCGACTACGCGGACATGCTCGTCTACGAGCTCCGCAATTTCGAGAAGGCCGAGAGCGTGCTTCGCCGCCGGGTGCTCGACAATTACGTGAACGACCCGGACGGGCTGATGCTCCTGGGCGACGATTACCTCGAGTGGGCCGACGAGGACCCGTCCAAGTTCGAGGAGGCGCGCAAGTGCTACGCGACCCTCATCGAGCTGTACGGCGAGAAGGACCCCTACCTCGCGCGCATGATGCGCTACTTCATCCGCACCGACAACCTCGCCGAGGTGCTTCCGCTCAAGGACCACTTCCTCCCCAAGAAATCGAGGATTTCGGCCCAGGACCTGGTCGAGCTCGGCGGCTACCTCGTGGACAAGCGCTACGAGCCGAAGCCCGGGGACTCGGAAGCCCTGCGCGACCAGATCGAGGACCTGCGGAAGGTACTCGAGCGGGGAGTTTCCGCCGACGACAAGATACCGGAAGCCCATTACAACATGGGGCGCTTCCTCATCTACAACTACAACCCCGACCTCGCCTACCGCGCCCTCGATTACGCGCGGACCCTCTTCGACGACGCGCGGGTCATGACGCCCCGGCGCGTGCTTACCCGGGTGGACACGTACCGGCTCCTCGGGGAGCTTCGCTCCAAGGACGGCGAATACCTCGACGCCCTCGACCTTTACGCCCAGGGTATCGACATATACGAGCGCCAGCGCGCGAACGGGTCGGTAGGGCAGGACCGCCGGGTCGGCCTCCTCTACGCCGATTCCGCGAACATCGACTATTTCCTCGTGGACGGCCACGGGGACGCCCTCGCGAAATACCGGAGCGCCGTCGCCGAGCTGAACGACACCCCCTCGATCCGCTACCGCATCGGCTTCCTCGAGTACCTCGACGGCGATTTCGAGAACGCCTACGACGCCTTCCGGATCGCCCACGCGGACGTGCCTGATGACCGGAGCGTGCTGTACAGCCTGGGGAACACCCTCATGCACCGGGACGACGTGTTCCTGGCACAGGGCTATTACGAGCTCCTTATGGGATCCCTCGACGCCGAGCGCCTGCGAAAGGGCATATCCTTCCCCTCCGCCCGGGCGGATTTCAGGGATTTCGTGGAGGAGTACGTGCGCGCGTCCAACAACCTCGGCGTGTCGCTCTACCGAATCGCCCAGCGCAACGGGGATTCGAAAAAGTACGCCCGCGCGGCGGCCCTATTCGCGGAGTCCATCCGCGCCTCGGACAGCCTGACCCGCGACCCCGTATCGATGGTCCGGTCCGACGCCCAAGCCCTCGCCGCCCTGAATTTAAGGAACATGTCCCATCCCGCGAACGCCTTCAAGCCGGAGATTTACGTGGACATTCCCCAGCTCATGCAGGGAGAGGAACCCCTCAGGCAGCGCGAGGACCAGTAAGCCGTTTCCGGCCCGCCGGGCATCCCTCCCGCGGTCGGTGCGAGAGATGGGTCAATACCGGTACCTGAGCCCCCCGGCCACCGTGAAACTGATTCGCGGCGTCGAGGGAAAGGTTCCCGAGTATCCGAACTGGAAGGGGAAGGAGAAGTGCTGGAGGAGCGTTACCTCCATCCCTATCCCGAGGCCGCAGACCGCGTCGAGGGCGAGGGTTCCGGCCCGCATTCCGTTCGGCTCGTCGTCTCCGGCGATATAGCCCTGGTGCCCGACGCTTCCCCACAGGTAGAGCCTTCCGGAAAACGCGTTGCCGTAGTAGTTGGTGTAAAGGGCCCTAAGGCCGTCCAGGGTCATGGAATACTCGAGGGGTCGTCCCGTCGCGTCGACGGGGTCGTAAAAGCCCCCCGCGGTGACCTGCCATCCGTAGGCCTTTCCCCATCGCTGGTAATGGAGCCCGCCGCCGGCGTTTCCCGAAAGGGTGCTGCCGAACATGCCCAGCGCGTTCGGGAAGGCCGAAAAGGTTTCTTCCGCCGCGGGGGGAAGGGCGGCGAAGGTCGCGAGGACCGCCAGGGCGGTAAGGAGTCGAGCGGTTTTCATTCGATGCCTCCTTGCCCTTAATTATAGGGCATGGGCGGAGAAGTCGGGGGGGTGTCTTGCATAAGTTGCCCGGCCCTGCTATGATGCTCTTATCGAGCGAAAGTCTTCGGTCGGTACCCTACAGTCTTTTTTTTGGACGATTAACTCAGCGGTAGAGTGCTACCTTCACACGGTAGAAGTCACTGGTTCAAACCCAGTATCGTCCAAAAAAAAGACTTTTTTATTTAGCGCATTCGTCAACTTCCTTCACGCGGTAGTCCAGCTTCGCTGGACCAGTCACCGGTTCAAACCCCAAATCGCTCACTTCCATACCAGTAGAGAAATACGATCCCTATCGGGATATTCGGTGCCTTTTTAACCAGAGGGGCGATACGCTGTTTGATATGTGTTATACTAGGCAGAATGAAAGGTGCAGTCATGGGTTTTCTTGGAGAGTTCAGGTACCGCAGAATCTCGCAGACGGCGACGGTTAACGATCTACTTAAGGAATGTTTCCGAAAATCCATCCATTTTTGCTCTGCCCTAGTCCCCTGGTTTGCCGTGGGTCACTTCGATTTAACGATTATTCTGCTCGCGGCGGTGGTTTGCTTTTATTCTTGGAGCGAGTATCGCCGTTTGGGCGGCTCCGCCGTGCCCGTGGTTTCGAGAATCACCATCCTCGCGGCGCGGAAGCGCGACGAGGGCCGATTCGTGCTCGGCCCGGTTACCATGGCCGTGGGCGTTCTGTTTACCCTTATTCTGTTCCCCCTCGACGCCGCGCGGGTCGGCATTTATGCCCTTGCCTTCGGCGACGGTATCGCGAGCCTCGCGGGTAAGCTGTGGGGCCGCACGAAGATTCCCCTAACCGGGGGCAAAACCCTCGAGGGAAGCCTTGCGTGCTTCCTCGCGGTCTATCTCGCTTCCCTCACGGTGATGCGGAACCCTCTCGAAGCCTTGGCGGTCGCCGTTTTGGCGGTTCTGGTGGAGCTTGTCCCGATCCGGGACTACGACAACCTCTTCATCCCCGTGGTTATTGCCCTGTTCGCGAACTTACTGCCATAAGTACAGCGAGTGAAGGCTCTTGAGAAAGAGCCTCGTCCCCCCGACCAAAACTAAAATCCCCAGCCCGAGCACGACCCAGGAATCGCAGGCTAAGAGCGTAGCGTATCCCAGGATAAAACCCGCGAGTCCCCCCGCGGCCCGGACGTATTCCGGGGTTCCCCGGGAAAGGCCCTGCATGAGGTATCCCGCGACGGCCAAAATTCCGAGGGCGCCGAGAAAGACCTCGATCGCCGAGGCGTATCCGTTTCGGACGAAAAAATTCGAGCTTACGTCCATTGAATTCACCGGAATGGCCCGGGAGAGGGTGAACGCGAAAAAGGCAAGCACGAAAACCCCCGCCCCGGTTTGCTGGGCATTGTCGCCGGTGACGAAGATAATACCCGCCAGGGCGGCGAGCATGGCGAATAGTCGGCCAAACAGGGCGATTCGCGATACCCCGACGGAATAGCCCGTGGCCTGCGCCCAAAGTTCCAGGAAGGG
>QKCE01000164.1 GCA_003245785.1 Spirochaetales bacterium
GCGGGGCGCGAGGCCCGTCGGCCTGAGGGCCTCCGGTCTTGCGTCCCGCGGAGCCCCCGCGAAGGGAGCGCCGCGAGGGGCGAAAGCCGGGTCGGGAATCCTTCGGGCAGCGAGGCCCGACGAATCGCCTTACGGCGTTCCCGTGGACCTTCCCCGCTAACGGAGCTGGTAAGGGTGGAACCGCCGGACGAAGCGGTAGAGGTAGGGCGCGAAGCCCCGCGCGGGCCAGAACCGGCTCGAGGAAAGGTTCGCCGAGCGCCAGTCCGTAATTACCGTCCCGAAGCCCCGTCCCGCGAAATCCGCCGCCGCCGCGTCGAAAAGCGCCGTCCCAATTCCCCTCCCACGCCGGTCCGGCAGGACCGCGCCGACCGAAAGCTCCGCGACGCCGGGCGAGTCCGCGAACCAGCATTGGTATCCGGCGGGGAGGTCGCCCTCGTAGGCCACGAATACCGTCGCCTCGGGGTCGGCCCACAATTCCGAAAAGCCTTCCTTCACCGCCGCCCCGTAGGAAGCGGGCAAGCCCGCCCAGGTCGGCCCCTCGGCGTGCTCGCGGACGACGAGGTCCCACAGGGCGTCGAGGTCGCGGCGGTTGGCCTCCCCCAGCCGGCCGACGCGAAAGCCCGGCGCCGCCGTAGTTTGCCCGCCGGCGCCGACTCCGCGAGTCGCCCCGACACCCGACGATTCGGTCCCCGCGAGGCTCCGGTAGCCGTAGACCTGCTCCAGCCCGAAGCCGAGGGACACGAGGGCTTTGTGCACCGACTCCTCTTCGGCCCCGCAGTACACCACGTGCCGGAGGGAGGTCGGGGGACAGCCCGCGAAGGCTTCGGCGTAAAGCCGCCGCGCGAGGTCGAAGGAGTCGCTCCCTTCGGGCACGCAAAAATTCCACGGCCCCGCTTCCAGGGAGTCGCCCCACTCGGCGCTCTCGCGGAATTCGGTAACCGCCGCCGCCCGCGCGTCGAGGACGGTCGCCTTCCGCTGCGGCTTTCCGGCGTCCGTCCCGAGGGGATCCTCCCCGGAACCGGGTCCGAGGAAGGGGTACAGGGCGCCGGCCCCATAGCGGCGGGCGGCCAGCAGGGCGCGGGCCATCTCGGGCTCGCCCTTCGCGGTGTCTTTGCGCGGGTCATCGTTCATCGGGATCCTCCAGGGGTTCGGCGAGGGGCGCTCGCGCCCTTAATGTACCATGAATCGGCCGGCCGCGGCCGGGGAATCGGCCCGCGTCTCGATTTACCGAAAATTGCCGGATTGAAGATTGAAGAAACGCGACATTCGATCTACCATGATAACGTGGCGCTAGAACGTTACCTGTCCGCGGACCTGAGTATTTTTCTCCTCCTTATCCTCCTGATGATCTCCGTCATGCACCGGAATAAAAGGGAGGAAAATTTCGTCCAGGAGCGGCTCTTCCACTGGATATGCCTCAGCACCATGCTCATGCTCGGCCTCGACGTCCTTTTCCGGTTTACCGACGGCGGCCCGAGCCGCGTCCTCAGCTATGCGGTCACGTGGCTCTATTTCGTCGTCGAGCCCCTGCCCATGGTTTTTTGGCTTTGCTACCTGGATTACTTCATCTATAAGTCGGTTTCGCGCTTGCGGAAGCGACTGTACTATATGCCCTATTTCGTCGCGGTATTGCTCGTCATGGCGGCGGATCCCTTCACCCACTGGATTTTCTGGGTCGACGAAATCAACCGCTACCGGCGGGGACCTTACATTGCCTTCATCGTGCTCCTGAATACCGCCGTTCTCGTACTGACCGTCCTTGCCGCGTTAACGAAGAAGCGGGATATCGAAAAGCGCTACTTCGTTAGCCTCGTGGTATTCGGGATGATTCCCCTGACGGGCAATTTCCTCCAATTCATTTTCGTCGGCACCATACTGCTGTGGCCCTCGGTGGCGATGGCGGTCATCTATATCTATATTTTCATCGAAAACCAGCGCGACGCGAAGGACTACCTTACCGGCCTGATGAACCGCCGGCAAATCGACGCGCGGATCCTGTCGCGCCTGGCGACCCTGGAAAAACAGGGGGGCTTCGCGGTGGTAATGATCGACATGGACGGGTTCAAGTCCATCAACGACGAGTTCGGCCACAACGAGGGCGACCGGGCGCTGGTGCAGGTCGCCAGCCTGATCTTCCGCGCGGTTCGGTCGGTCGACCGGGTGGCCCGCTTCGGGGGCGACGAGTTCATCGTCTTCCTCGAGGAGGAAAGCGAGTCGGAAGTCGTGAAGGTAATTGAGCGGATTTACGGCGCCATGGAAAAATTCAACGGCATCAAGGTTCTTCCCTACCGCTTGGCCCTCAGCTGCGGGTACCGGATCGTCCTGCCGGGGGAAAGCCTCCCGTATCTGGACTTGATTCACCAGGCGGACCAGAACATGTACCAGGTAAAAAAGGCGAAAAAGGCCGCCGGCTCCCGGGTATGAGCGGTTCGCCCCGCCGTCGGTAAAGTCCCCAGGCGCGAAACGCCGTCACGCGTTCGCGGCGGCTCGCGGCGGGTCGCCAAGTCGGCACGCGCCGTTATACCCCGTCAGCCCCCGTTCTCCCCCGCCTTTTCCCGGAGGCCCCGGTCCAGCGCCAAAAGAAGGCGTTCGAGGGGTCCCTTACCGTTCCCCCTTTCGGGATACTCGGCAAGGAGCCGCGCGACGCCGACCGGAGCAGAATCCAGGGCGCGCGCGATCTCCGCGTCCCCCGTCCCGGCGTCCCCGGACCCGGTTTCCGCCGCGAGGGCCGCATAGGCGACGGGACCGAGAAGATGCACCGCCTGCCGTTCGTCCCGGAAGGGATGGGTAAAGGCCATGGCGGCGCCGAGGCTTGCCGCGTTGGCGGCGAAGGCGGCGGCGCCTTCCGAATCCCGGGACGCGCGATACGCGTCCATGGCGAGCTTGCGGAGTCCGTTGCCCCTCTTTCCGTCGGCGACGTAGCCTGCCATGCCTTCCAGGGCCCGACGCGGCCTCGGGTCGGCGGGCGCGCGGCTTTCGAAGAGGGCCACGGCCGCCTCCACGGAGGGGAGCGCCCACTTCGCCGCCTCCCGGAGGGCCGAAGGGTCCAAGTCGAAATATTCCTTCATTTCCCGTACCCGGCAAGGCAATGCTCGAGGATCGCGTTTTGGGCGTGAAGGAGAAATTCCTTCGCTTCGTAATCGCGGTATTGCTTACTCGAGAGGGAGTCGGCGGAAACCTCCTCGCCCCGGGTAATCGGCGGGCAGGGCAGGAAAAAACCCTTGGGGTTCATGCGGCCCACTATCGGGGCGGTCACCTGATAGGGCAGGAAGGCCTTCTCCACCGCCTCGCGTTCCCCCTCCTTCGGCCAGCAGTCCGTATAGATCACGTCGGTGTCCCGGCCCACGCTCCCGGCCAGATCCGTTCAAACCGCGATTCGGCCCGCGGCACCGGCGTTCAGGGCCTCGAGCTCCGCGGGGGAGGTCAGGTATTCGGCCGGGGCGACCTGGGTCACCCGGATGGGGAGGACGCGGGCCGCCTCGAACCAGCTCCCGCAGAGGTTCGTCCTTTCCCCGACGAAGACGACCTCGAGGCCCTCGAGGCTTTTCCGCCCGCGGCGAACGTACTGCAGGTCCCCGATTATCTCGCAGGGATGGTTCCGCTCGGTTCGGGCGTTGATGACGGGACCCGAAAAGCCCGCGGCCACGGCCTCGAGGTCCGCGCGCCTCTTGCAGCGGATGACGAGGGCGGAAAACCAGTTGCCCAGATACGCGCCAATGTCCTCGATAGGCTCGCTGACCCCGAGCTCCCCGGGAATGAAGGATACCTCGGCCCCCATCGCCCGGGCCCCGAGCTCGAAGGCGACGCGATTCCGGAAGCCCTGGCCGTAGAACCAGAGGGCGACGCGCGCGCCCGCGAGGGATCGGGGCATGCGGTTCGAGTCCCAAAGGTCCTTGAGTTCGTCCGCGCGGTCGAGGACCGCGTACAATTCTTCCCCGGAAAAATCGTCCACCGCCAAAAAGCCTTTCATATGCCGATCCCCCTTGCCGCGCGTCGCGTTACCGCGAGTGTAAAGGGGACGCGCGGTTTTGGATAGCGCGAGACGGGTCGCGCCAGGCCGGGTATGGCTTCGCCCCGGCAGGGACTCCCTTCGCGGGGGCTCCGCGGGCCGCAAGCCGGAAACGGAGTTTCCGGCCCCGTGCCCCGCCGCCCTTTCTGCCTCGGCCCCGCCTTCCCTAACCGTCGGTCCCCGCCTCGTCGCCGCTCGTTCCCGCCCGAAAACCCCGTTCCAGGGCCTTTATTCCCCGGGCGAAGGGTGGCATAATGGGATAAACCATACCGGGAGTTTTACATGAAAGTTTTGATGCTGAACGGAAGCCCGCACGCGGCGGGGACAACCTTTACCGCCCTTTCCGAGGTCGCCTCGGCCCTGGCGGGGGAAGGAATCGAGTCGGAGATCGTGCAGGTGGGGACGAAGCCCCTGAACGGCTGCACGGCCTGCCTGAAGTGCCGGACCCTGGGCCGCTGCGCGCTGGGCGATTCCGACGGGGTGAACTCCTTCCTGGAGAAGGCCGCCGGGGCGGACGCCTTCGTGTTCGGCGCCCCGGTCCATTACGCCGGGCCGGCGGGAGCGGCGGTCGCGTTCATGGACCGCGTGTTTTACGCCGGGGGTAACTCCGGGAAGGGCATGTTCTACCTGAAGCCCGCCGCCGCCGTGGTGGCCGCCCGCCGTGGGGGAACCACCGCCGCCTTCGACCGGCTCAACAAGTATTTTACCGTATCGAACATGCCCGTAATCTCCTCGCAATACTGGAACATGGTGCACGGGGCGAACGGGGAAGACGCGAAGAAGGACCTCGAGGGCATGCAGACCATGCGTTCCCTGGCCCGGAACATGGCCTGGTTCCTGAAGTGCAAGGAAGCGGGCGAGAAGGCGGGGGTGCCCCTGCCGAAGCGCGAGGAGCAGGTCCGGACCAATTTCATCGGCCCGGAGCGGGCGTAATCAGTCCTTCTGATATACGTTCTTTGACTTGAAGATGCCCTTTCTCCAGTTTCCCATTATCTCGGCCGAGGGCTCGACGCTTATGAACGCGTGGGGGTCTATCTGCGAGACCGCGTCCTTCAGCTTGCTCAGCCGGTGGGACGGGAGGACGGTAAAGATTACCTTCGTGGGTTTCCGCTTGTAGGCGCCCTGCCCCTCGAGAATGGTCGCGCCGCGGAATAGGTTCTCCGTCACGTAGTTCGCGATCTGTTCCCATTTCTCCGAGATGATCATCACCGAGAACCGCTTTTCGAAGCCCTGGAGTACCTGGTCGACGAAATAGGACGAGACGAACATGCTGATCAGGCTGTACATGGCCTTGTACACCGGGTAGAAGAAGGCGCCCAGGGAAACGATGAAGAGGTTCATGAGGAAGATGCTCGTGCCCATGTTCACCGAGAACTTTCGCTTGGCGATGGTGCTGATCACGTCGGTGCCGCCGATGGACGCCCGGTTCTTGAAGATGAGGCCCAGGCCAAGGCCGTTCAGGGCCCCGCCGAAAATCGCGGCGAGAATTTCGTCCGGGATAACCAGAGCGCCCGAGAGGGGCCTGAAAAGGTGGAGGAAGAACGAGTAGGCGGCGAGGCCGACCAGGCTCGAAAGCGCGAAGTGAAGGTCGAGCTCCACGAAGGCGAGGATGAATATCGGGATATTCAATAATAGCAGCGTGAACGACGCGGGAAAGCCGAGGGTGTAGTCCACGATCAGGGCGAGCCCGCTCAGGCCCCCGCTCAGGAAATGGTGGGGCATGAAAAAGAGCACGACCGCCAGGGCCGAAAGCGCCCCGCCTATCGCGACCGGGATCATTCTCAGGGCCAATACCGTCAGTGCCGGTACGTCGTTTATCGTGGTTAACCGCGCGTCCTGCTTCATGTCTTCATTCCTCCCTGTCGGCTTATTTTCCGCGGGCTTTCAGGATCCCCGCGACCTTGAAACAGAGGATCGTGATCGCGAAGCCCGAGGTAATCGCGTTGGAGACCACGATGGACCATTGCCCCGTCGCGAGGCCGTAGACGAGCCAGCAGTTCACCCCGACGGTGAACATGACGTACATGCCGAGGGAGATGCCCGAGGTGTCCCGGGTGCGGATCGTCATGACCGCCTGGGGAAGGAAGGCCACCGTGGTGAGGGTGGCGGCGACGTAGCTTACGATAGTGAAGAGCATGGGTGTTTTCCTTTTGGTAGCGTGGCCTTAGAGCAGGTCGCAGAGGTTGGCGTAGTCGTTTTCTACCCCGAGGAACTCGAGGTAGAGGGAGACCATGCCGCGGTGGTGGGTCTGGTGGGTAAAGAAGTGGAGGACGAGGCCGCCGAAATTCCTCGCGTGGGGGTTGTTCCCCGAGTCGCGGTATTCCAGGGTCTTTTCGAAATCCGCCTCGGTCACTTCTTCGGCGAACTCCGTAATTTTCGCGTCCAGGACCTTTCTCATGGCCAGGTAGTTTTCGACGGTACCCACTACGCGCTCCCCGAAGCCGATACGCGGGGCGAGGAGCGGGTCCTTCGCGTAGGCGAAGTCCCGGAGGCCGGAGAAGCGCCGGAGCCAGTTGTAGTCCCCGATATACAGATGGTTGCACATGGATTTCACGGATTTGAAGTAGCCGTCGAATTGCCGGCGCCAGGCGTCGTCGTCGAGCCCCGCGATGAGGGCGTTCATTTCCGCGTTGGTCCGCTCGTTGTATTTGGCAAGGAGCTTCAGGGTTTGGGTATCCATGGGCGAATCCTATCACGGAAGCGGGAACCGCGCCAATGGCCCGTCCGCGGGAAAAGCGGGCCGGCAAGAATTGTCGTATACTCGAGGCATGGACCCGTTTATAAAGGAACCCCCGAAAATTCCCCCGCTTCTCCGGTTCGCCATCTGGCTCGTCGAGCGCCGCATGGGCAAGCGGATGACCCCGGCGAGGCTGCTTTCCTGGTACCCCAAGGCCGCGG
Organism: Spirochaetales bacterium; assembly: GCA_003245785.1. Lineage (GTDB taxonomy): Bacteria > Spirochaetota > Spirochaetia > Treponematales > Treponemataceae > Teretinema. The sequence goes on from QKCE01000164.1 coordinate 6,908, forward strand.
TCGGGAGCGGCATAATGGAAGGCCTCGTGGCCCACGACGAGCGCGAGGTGCCTCGGCGGACGCTCCAGCTCCTGAGGATGCAGGTGTCCATCCAGGCTTCCTGCCCCTTTTGCATCGACATGAACTCCGCGGATTACCTCGCCTCGAAGATCACGAAGGAAGAGGTCGCTTCCCTCCGGGCCCTCGCCGAGCCGGCCTGGGCGCCCAGCCTTTCGGAGCCTGAGCGGGTCGCCCTGGAATACGCCCGCGCCCTCACCGCCACCCCCATCGCCATACCGGAAACCCTTCCCGCGCGGCTCCGGGAATCCTACTCGGAACGGGGCGTCGCGATCGTCGTGTCCACGGTCGCCCAGGTCAACTTCTGGACCCGGGCCATCCAGGGATTCGGCCTCCCGCCCCTGGGTTTCACCGAGGCTTGCCCGGTGGACCTCGATGCCTACGTCACGATCCGGCGGGAAGGGCCGGGCTGACGGCGCGAAGT
>QKCE01000150.1 GCA_003245785.1 Spirochaetales bacterium
AGTAAAGTTGTATATACACTTAAAAGTCAAGGAAAAAACCGGCGCGCGAGGTTTTTGCGCGCGACGGCTTTCGCTTCGGCGTACCCCCCGATCCCCGCCCGGGGTCGTCCCGTTATCGCCCCGTCGATCGCTCCCTATTCCCCTTCCTTCGCAACAGTCGGGGAAAACAGCGCGATTCCCAGGGCCACGCTCCGCGCGAGGGAATACAGGCCCATGATCGCCGAGGAAACGGGCATGCAGGAATACACGACCTTCCGCGGAATCTGGAACACCGAGGTCACTTCCATGGTCCGGAGGGTTATCTGGAGCGAGAAGGCGAAAAAGGCGGCGAAGAAGGCGAGGCACGCGAGCTCGATGAGCAGGCGGTTCGCGACCTTCCCCCGTTCGCTTTTCAGGCGGTTCCCTATCCAGTCGCCCACGCTGAAGTGGGCTTTCCCCGCCCAGGCGCCGGCGGCCCCGTAAAAGACCAGGGCCCCGAAGCAGAGCTCCACTATCTCGTCGAGCCAGTGCAGGGAAGTCACCGGGAAAATCCGGAGGAGGATATTCGCCGTCACGATCAGCACGAGGGCGGCGAAGAGGGCGATGGTGACGGCCTTCAGGACGAGGACGACCGCCCGGTCCAGGGCCGCGAGGAAACGCGTAACCGATTTCATGTTCATACCCCCGGCCCGCGGACCAGATTCGGCAGCCAGGTCGCGATGGCCGGCACGTAGGCGATAATCAGCGTGATGACGAGGACCGCCACGAGGTAGGGCCATACCTCTTTCGTCAGCCGCGCCATGCTCACCTTGCTGAAGCTCGAGACCGCGAAGAGGCACATGCCCACCGGCGGCGTCAGGTTACCGACCATGATGAGCAACGTCATCATAACCCCGAAGTTCACGAGGTCGATCCCGTACCGCTGGGCGATGGGGAGGAAGATCGGGATGGTAATGAAGAAGATCGCGTTGCCCTCGAGGAAGCAGCCCAGGGCCAGGATCAGCGCGATGATGATGAGGAGAACGCCGGGGGCGCCCATGTTCGCGCCGGTCAGCGCGCCGATTATCGAGTCGGGTATGCGCCGGTAAATGGTGAACCAGCCGAAGAAATTGGCCGCCCCCATGATGAGGAGGAGGGCCGTCGACTGCTGGATGGATTTCCAGAATATTCCCGGCAGGTCTTTCACGGTAAGGTCGCGGTAAAGGAAGCCGAGGAAGATCGCGTAGAGGCAGACCACCACCGAGGCCTCGGTCGGCGTGAAGACCCCGCTCAATATGCCGCCGATTATGATGACCGGGGCGAGGAGGGGCAGGATCGCCGCCCTGAAGCTCGCCCAGACCTCGTGCCAGTCGGCCTTCGCCGAGCGCGGGAAGCCCCGGGGCTTCGCCATCACCGCGATGGCGACCATCATGGCGGCCCCCATGAGGATGCCCGGGATCATGCCCGCGAGGAAGAGGCGCTCCACCGACACCAGGGTCAGGGCGCTGTAGAGCACGAAGGGAATCGACGGGGGAATCACCGGGCCGATGGTGGAGGCCGCGGCCACGATCGCGGCGGATATGTCGTCGCGGTACCCGTTGTCGACCATCGCCTTGTGCTGGATCTGCCCGAGCCCGGCCGCGTCGGCGACGGCGGAGCCGGACATGCCCGAGAAGATCATCGAGGACACGACCGATACCTGGCCGAGCCCGCCGGGCACGTGGCCGACGAGGGCGCGGCAAAACCGGAAAATGCGGTTCGTGATGCCGCCTGTATTCATGAGGTTCCCGGCGAGGATGAAAAAGGGCACGGCGAGGAGCACGAAGCCGTTGCACCCGGAGAACACCCGCTGGGGCAGCATGGCGAGGAAGCTTCCCTGCCCCAGGCCGACGAAAAAGAGCATGGCGGTACCCGCGATGGCGACGACGATCGGCAGGTTCAGGAGTATGAGGGCGAGCAGTACCGCGAAAATTGCGAGGGTGAGCATACGTACCTCCAAAGCGGCCCGGCGCCCGGGCGGGGAGGGGGTTCCCCTCCCGGGCGGGGGACCTTGCGGACCCGCGGGTTATTTGGATTTCGCGAGCAGGTTCATGAAATAGTCGTAATTCGCCTGGCCCACCTGGGCTTTCAGCTTGTCGTACACGGGCATGGCCGCCTTCTGGAAGGGGGCGGTGTCGGGGTAGGCCACGTCCATGCCGTTCTTCTTCAGTTCCGCGATCTGGGTCGACTCGGCGTCCCGGACGGCTTTTTGCATCGCGAGGCCGGCCTTCACGCCTTCCTCCGCGACGATCTTCTGCTGCGCCGCCGTGAGCTTGTCGAAGGCAGACTTGTTCATGACCAGATGGGTGGAATTGTAGGTGTAGTTGAGCATGGACAGGTATTTCTGGGTTTCCCACATCTTGTTGGAATAGATGGTGGCGATGGGGTTTTCCTGACCGTCGACCACGCCCTGCTTGAGGGCCATGGGGAGCTCGGTGAAGGCGATGGTCTGGGCCATGCCGCCCAGGGCTTCCACGGTCTGCTGGTTCACGAAATCCGGGGGCGTGCGTATCTTCAGGCCCTTGAAGTCGGCGGGCACGTTGATCTGCCGCTTCGAGGTGGTGTAGGTCCGGAAGCCGTACTCCCAGCGGGCGACGTACTTCAGGTTCGCCTTCTCGAGGTCCGGGGTTACCCAGGCGATGAAGCCGCCCGAGAAGAAGCGGTCCGTCGCCGCGTAGTCCTTGAAGGCGAAGGGGGCCGCCACCATGTTGAATTTCGGGGCGTACTTCGCGAGGGCGGGATCCGTCGGGATGACGAAGTCGAGGGCGCCGAGGGTGGCCTGCTCCACCATCTCCTGGGAGCTGCCCAGTTTGCTGTTCGGGTAGATCACGATTTTGACGGCGCCGCCGGTGCGGCTTTCGACGGCCGCGGCGAAGGCGACGGCGGCCGCGTGGGCCGGGTGGGATTCGACCAGATAGTGGCCGAACTTCAGCTCGACGCTCTTGTCCGCCCCGAAGGATAGGGTCGCGAGGAGGGCGAGCGCCATGACGAACAGGACTTTTTTCATAAGACTCTCCTTATGGAAAACTTGTCTCGGACGCCATGGTCTCGGGCGCCCGGATCCCGATCGATTCCGTTGGCCTGACATGTTGAAAAATGGAATCAAGTTCCAGTTTCGCGCTCAGTATGTGGCCGAGTGAGGAAAGGCGCCATAGGGAATTTTCTGTATGAATTGATGGGTGAGGAAAGGGCTCGGGATCAAGGCGGTGGCGGGGTCCGCAAGCCGGTCGCGGGGGCGCCCGGGGCTGGGCGTTTCGGCACCCCCGGGGCTTCTCGCTTCACGGCCGACGGTATCGCAACGGAGCCCGGGCTCCGTTTTCCGTCAGGCAAAGTACGCGATAAGGGGACGAAACCCTCCCCTTATCGCTCGCTCAATGGGAGCACTCGTGGTCTTCGCCGTGAGAGTGGCACGTTTCGCCCGAGTCCGAAAGGGAGCCCTCGAGCCAGGCTTCTACCGCGGTCCGGGCGTTGCCCGAGGCCCCGCGGAGGGTCTTTATCCCGTTGGAGGCGAGTACGTTGATCGCCCCGTTCCCGATATTTCCCGCGATCATCATGGTAATCCCTTCCCTGGCGAGCACCGGGGCGATGCCGGATTTGCAGCCGCAGCCCTGGAGCGAGGGGAGGACGCTTTCCTCGAGGATCGTTTTTCCGTCGACGGTAAAGACCGAGTATTCGGCGCAATGGCCAAAATGGGCGTCGATCGAGCGGTCTTCGGTTTTGACGGGCACTGCGATTTTCATGGGTTTGTCTCCTTGGTTTGAGAGGCGGACGTTGCCGCCCCGAATTTCTATGGCGGCCCCCGTGACAAGGGCCCGCGCGGTTTTCTTTCTCGCCTCGGTCACTATGCGGCCGAAGGTTTGCCTCGACACGCCCATCCGGCGGGCCGCCGCTTCCTGATAAAGGCCTTCCATATCCGCGAGCCGGAGGGCTTCCAGCTCGTCCAGGGTAATCTCGACGGTTTCCCGGGCGCCGGGACGCCGGCGGTTCGCTTCGCAGGGACGGATCGTTCTCGGGCAGGAAGGGCGGGGCATAGTCCTATGTTATGGGCATATGCCAATTAAGTC
>QKCE01000229.1 GCA_003245785.1 Spirochaetales bacterium
CACGGGAAACGCCCACGGGAACCTCGCGGATGGAACCGGCTCGCCGCTACTTTCCCTGGTTCCCGAAACCTGGCGGCTCATGCACGGGCCCGCCGACAGCGCCGCCTCCCTCACGCCGGAGGCCTTCTCCCTCATGCGCGCCTTTCTCGACTGCCTCGCCGCCTCCCTCGACCCGCTTTGAAGCGCGCGGCTCACGCAGCGAACCGGCCTCAAAGCCCGAAGCGCAGGTTCCCTCGCCGAAGCCGATCGCCGGATGCCGTAACAAAGCGCAAAAAAGCCCGGCGGGTAATCGCCGGGCTTTCTCTTATTCGGTCGTTTTTCGATGGGGGACGAGCAGGAAAGCGGGCCGGGACGATCACGCCCCGCGCCGGCTTTCTCGGCGGGGGCTCCGCCGGCCGGTCGCCGCCTCCCGCCGCCCTTCCTGCCTCAGATTCCGAACATGGAAGCGTAGGCCTTGAGGGCCCCGTCCATGTCCCCGGAAAGGACTTTCTTGGTCAGGACCTTGCCGAGCTGAACGCCTTCCTGGTCGAAGCTGTTCAGGTTCCACGCGAAGCCCTGGAACATGATCTTGTTCTCGAAATGCGCGAGGAGGGTGCCGAGGGCCGCGGGGGTGAGCTTCGATCCGCGGATGAGGCTCGAGGGCCGCTCGCCGGGGAAGTTCTTGTTGGGGTTCGGGTCGGCCTTGCCCGTCGCGAAGGCCACGATCTGGGCCACGAGGTTCGCGCAGAGCTTTTTCTGGCTCGTGGAGCCGTCGACCGTCACGTCGTCTCCCGCCTGGCTGTCGTTGAAGCCGACGAACTGGAGCGGCACGGTGTCGGTTCCCTGGTGGAGGAGCTGGAAGAAGGAGTGCTGGCCGTTGGTGCCGGGCTCGCCGAAGATTACCGGGCCGGTGGCGTAGTCGACCGGTTCGCCGCGGCGGTTTACCTGCTTGCCGTTCGATTCCATGTCCGCCTGCTGGAGGTGGGCCGGGAAGCGGGAAAGGGCCTGACTGTAGGGAAGGATGGCCGTGGTGGGGTAACCGAGGGCGTTCCGCTCGTACACGCCGATGAGGGCGTCCAGGAGGGCCGGGTTCTTGCGGATGTCCGCCTCGAGGGCGCCCTTGTCCGCCGCGGCCGCGCCCGCGAGGAAGTCGTCGAAGACTTCGGGGCCGAAGGCGAGGGAAAGGACCGCGCCGCCCACCGCCGAGGAGGAAGAGTAGCGGCCGCCGATGAAGTCGTCCATATAGAACGAGGCGAGATAGCCGGGATTGTTCGCCAGGGGGCTCGTCTCGCTGGTGACCGCGATCATCTGCTTGGCGGGATCCAGGCCCGCCTTCTTGAGGAAGTCCTTCACGAAGAGCTCGTTCGCCAGGGTTTCCTGGGTGGTGCCGCTCTTGGACACGAGGATAAAGAGGCTCTTCGCGAGGTCGATGCCCGACAGGACCGCCGAGGCGTCGTCGGGGTCGACGTTGGAAACGAAGCGGGCGTCCATCTTTTTCTTGCCGTTTTTGCGGGCCCATTGCTCGAGGGCGAGGTAGAGGGCCCGGGGACCGAGGTCGGAGCCGCCGATGCCGATCTGCACCACCGTGGCGAATTTGTCGCCCTTGGTTCCGACGATCTCGCCGGAGTGCACTTTCTTGGCGAAGGCCGCGATTTTGGCCTGTTCCCCGGCGTAGAAGGCGCGGAGGTTCTTGCCCTCGTGAAGCACGTCCTTGCCGAGCTGTCCCCGGGCGAGCTGGTGGAGCACCTTGCGGTTCTCCCCGGTGTTGATCGTTTCGCCGTCCAGGAGGGCGCGGTATTTTTCGATGAGCTGCTGTTCCTCGGCGAGCTCCTGCAGCACGGTAAGGATCTGCTCGTTTACCTGCTTCGCCGCATAATTATACACAAGGCCCGAGGCCATCGGAACTTCGTAGGCTTTCACCCGTTCGGCGTTAAGTACGTCCGAAAGGCGTACCTGTCCCTTGAGCGAGCGCATTTTGTTATAGGCTTCGCACGAATCGAGATTGTTCCAGTTGATCATTCGTTTACTCCTAAGGAAAAAAAAGCCGGTCTACTCGTCCAGTTCGGGGATTTTCATCTTGAGGGTGTCGAGGAAGTCCTCGCCGCCCACGCCTTCCCGGAGGCAGACCAGTACGCAGTTATCCCGCCCGGCGACGGTACCGAGCACTTCTTCGAGGTTCATGCTGTCCAGGGCGCTCGCGACCACGTCGGAATGCCCGGAATAGGTCTTGATCACGACCATGTTGAGGGAATATTCGATGGAGATATACCCGCGCAGGAAGTCCTGCACGACGGTTTGCTCCGACTCCTGCCTGTCTTCATCGCCGGGAAGGGTGTATACGTAGCCGTTATGGCCATCCGAAAGCTTTCCGACTTTCAGAAGTTTGAGGTCGCGGGAGAGCGTCGCCTGGGTAACGGCGAAGCCCTCTCGGGAAAGGTAGCCTAGAAGGGCTTCCTGGGACTCGATCCGGTAGGTTTTTATGAGCTTCCGGATCGTTTTCAGACGGGTAAGTCGTTCTTTCACGGGTCACTGACCATCCAATATGTGAATATTTATACATATATAATGAATAATGTCCGCGGTAATGTCAAGCGAAGAAACGGCCGATACTTGGACGGGAGACCACAAGTGGGCGACGAACGCGTTAACGAAACACGAGACGAGACGATTCTTTTCATTCGCCAGGGCGATAACAATACCGGTTATGCCGAGGTCAGGGTGAGCCCGGACCGCAAGAAAGCCATAGCCCATTTTTTCCCTCCCGTCGCGAGCGGGGCCTTTCTCACCGCGCCGGTCTTCGGCGGAAAGCTCGCCGAGGCCGGGATTACCCACGGACTACGCCAGGACGCCATCGACGAGGCGATTTTCAAGGCCAATTCCACCCATGAGGCCGTTCGCGACGTGACCGTCGCCCAGGGGACGGAGCCGGTCACGGAAATTCCCGAGCACTTCACCCTGAGGAAGGAATTCCTCGACCGCAAGCCCGAAATAAACCCCGACGCGGCGCGGATCGACTGGCACACCCTGAGCGCCTTCTGCATCGTGACCCACAAGGAACCCCTGGCCCGCCGCATTCCCGCGGTGGAAGGAAAGGCCGGCACGGATATTTACGGGACCGAGATTCCCTTCAGGGTCGAGGCGCCCACGACCTTCACCCCCGGCGCCAACGTGGCCGAGCTCGACAAGGGCCTGTTCGCCTCCAAGAGCGGGCGCCTTTCGGTTTCCGGCGACGGGGAAGTCTCGGTGGAGGACGTGCTCGAGCTCAAGAAGGGCGTGGACTTCACGACCGGGAACATCACCTTCCCCGGGGACGTGATTATCCGCGGGAAGGTCGCCGACGGGTTCAAGATTTACGCCGCCGGCTCCATAGTGACGAGCGAAGTGCTCGACGTGACCGAAATCGTGTGCAAGAAGGACCTGATCGCCCAGTCCGGGATCGAGGGCCGGTCCAAGGGAGCCCTCCGGGTCGGCGGTAGCCTCAGCGCGCGGTATATCCAGAACTGCAAGGTCGCGGCCCGGGGGGACATCAACGTCTCGGGCAGCATGGTCCAGTCCACGGTCTATTCGATGTCGATGATACGCATGGGCGAGGCCGGCAAGCTCGTGGGCTGCGAGGTAATCGCGATCGGCGGCGTCCGGGCCTTCGAGATAGGCAGCGCCCACGGGGTGAAAACCCGCGTCCGGTGCGGCACGGACTTCACGGTGCAGCAGGAGCTCGACATAGCGAACGAGCAGCTGAAGGTACTGGCCGTGAAGATACAGCGGGCCGAGGAAGTGTACGCCGAGGAGAAGCTCCAGGATATCGGGAAGCACCTCGAGGAGCTGAGGGCCAAGAAAGCCGAGATACTCACCCGGATTCCCCTGGTCCTCCCCCGGATCGACCGGAACGACGAGGCCTTCGTCGAGGTCTCGGGCACGGTTTATCCGGGCACGGAGATCGAGATTTGCCACGTGGGCTACAGCGTCCTCAAGCCCGAGAAAGCGGTCCGGTTCTACCTGGACAAGTCGAAGGGCGTCGTCCTGAGCGAGCCCCTCGCGAAAAAGGACTGATCAGGAGCCGGCCATCCGCACT
>QKCE01000070.1 GCA_003245785.1 Spirochaetales bacterium
GTAGTTCCGGCTGTCGCTCCTTCCGTTCAGGGTTACGGTGACGGTCCTGTCGCTCGAAGCGTACGGGGGGGCCTTTACCTGGAGGCGAATCTCGTTCCGTATGCGCTCCCGTATTTCGGCGTATACGTTCTCCAGTTCCCCGGCGTCGCGGGCGTCGAAAATCAGGCCGCCGGAAGCGGTCGCCACCCGCGCGAGATCGGGATCCTTTTTATCCGCGAAATTGATGCCGTAAAGCGTGATGCCAGATTCCCACAGGCGGGCGAGCACGTCGTCGGGAGAGACCGTTTCCTCGCCCCAAACGGGATGCGGCCTGCCGGTCGAGGAAAAGAACGGGAAATTCTCCCCGTCGGACAGCACGATGAGGGCCTTTCGCCCCGGCACGCGCGCGAACTTGAGCATGGACGCGTCGAGGCTTTGATAGAGTTCGGTGTAGGCCATGTCCGTATCCGGGCGGGAGAGGGTTTGAATGCTCCTGTCGATTTCGCCCGGGTCGGACCCCATGGGGGCAAGCTCGGCGAGCATGGTATTGAACGCCATGACGCCCATGGTATCCTTCGAGCCGCTCACCCGGGAAACGAAGTCGCCGAGGGCGAGCTTCGCGTGCCCGATTCTGGGCGTCCCCTGGAAGGTTTCGTCGTACATGGAACCGGAATTGTCCAAAAGCAGGAGAAAGGCGATGCCTTCGTCCCGGTTCGCGTTCCGGTCCACCGAACGCACCTCGAGTCTCGTGCCGTCGGCTTCCGTCACGGCGAAGCTTTCCGGGGAATAAGCACCGGAATCGGCGTCGCCGAGGCTCACGTACAGGTCGACCTGGCCCTTAAGGAGAAGGTTGTTCACGTCCACCTGGGTGACCCGGATTCCTTCCGCGAAAAGCGGCATGGCAAAGGCGAGCGTTCCGATGATTCCCGCCGCGAGGGCGGGGAGTATTTTATCCGTTGGTTTCATGGCAATGCCTCACAATGGCAGATAGAGTAGCTTCAGGCTGCCGACCTGGATCACGTCCTGGTATTTGAGCGCGTGGGCGCCATCCAGCACGCGGTCGTTGACCCTGGTTTTCCCGCGCGCGGCGCTTTCGAGGAGAATCTCCTCGTTCCGCCGGATTATCGAAAAATGCCGCTCGGAAACCCCTTCGTAGTCGGGAACGATGACGTCGTCGCGGGCTCCCGAACCGACGGAGGTTTTCCAGCGCGAAAGCAGGTACTCGCGGTTGCGGTGCGCGCCGCTCAATACCCGGAGCCGTCCGAAGCTGAACCGGCGCTCGAATTCCCCGAGGAAGAAGCCGATACCGCCCCCGAGCACGAGAAGTCCCACGGCCCGGCTCACCGCCGGCCTCGGGACGAAGTGAATCATAAGTTCCAGGACCATCCCGCCGACGAACCCGCCCGCCATGCCGCCGAGAATCCCGGCAAGGCCGCGTCTCCAGGCGCCGGTGCGAAGCCCGTCCACGCCGCCGACGGCCATGCCCACGAGCATCCAGCCGACCCCGCGACTGAGGGGGAGCAGGAACGCGCGAAGCGGCTCGCTCTCGGCCATCCCCGTCCCGGATATCCCGAGAAGGAGCTGGGACGTGAGAAGGAGCGAAAGGCCCCCGGCAAGCGCGCCGACGAGCGATGCGAGGCCGCCGGTCGCGAGGCCCTGGCGAATCTCGCGGTACAATAGCCCGTCGGCGATGCCGAAAACGAAGCCGAAGACCGCGCCAAGATACGCGCCCTCGAGGAGGGATGTCGCGAAATAGCTCGACAGCCCGGCCTTGAGGAGAATCTCAATGCCGCCCAGGGCCATGAGTCCCGCGGCAAAACCCAAAAGCACGTATAGCAACCGTTTCTTTTCACCGTTCATCGAATAGCCTCCACCTTGATCCGGCTTTCGCCTTCGTCGATCGTTATCGAATACCGCATTCCCGAACCGGCGAGAAATTCGTCGTAGGCTTTCCAGCCCTTTCCGCTCGCCTCGATACGGTAATGCGTCGGTAGCGCCGAATAGCTTCGCGCCTCGCCGAGCTGCACCGTTCGTTCCCCGATCAACCCGTTTTTCACCTGCTGTACGGAAGGAACACCGTTTAAAAGGATTTTCGGGTTCGGCTCTTCCCCGATGACCTTAAAGTCGAGCCGGGCGGGGAGGGGCACCAGCGCTGCCTTGAGCGCGAGGTTCGTTTCGCCGTCGGCGATCCTGAGCGTGAAATCCTGGTCGATATAGCCCGCCGCGCGAATCCGGAACCGCTGCACGACGCCGGTCCTGACGGGGCTTGCCTCCGAAAGGGGCTCGTATCCCCGGCCCGTCGCGATCTCGGCCGTCGCCTCGGCGTCCAGAATCCGCCCCGTGAGCGCGTCCCGCGCGCTCCACGTTACCTCGACGAACCCCGGCGCCGCGGTTTCACCCCTCAGGTACACGGGCGTTATGCCATGGGCCCTGCCCCAGGGCGGAACGTAGAAAGAGGCCCACACGAGCCGACCGTTCACGAAGGTCTTCGCCCGGTACTGTCCGGCCGGTAAGGCCAGGGGAAGCGACGCGTATCCTTCCTTTCCCGGTATGTAGCGAATTTTCGCGGGATATTCGGGAATCCTGTCGTTGTCGTCCACGTACAGCGCCGTCACGGGGACGGACACGGCGTCCGCGGCCGTGAACCGCACCCCGCCCCAGGCCGCGGGCCGTAAGAGCACGCGCTGCGCCCCGGTAAGCAGGGTAAGAGCGGTACCGACGGCGAGGAGGAGGACGGCGACGGCAAGGGCCGAGCCGCCGGCCGCGTTCAGCCTTCTCTTCCGCATCCGCAAGGGGGGGCGGCTTTCCGACCGGACCATGGCCGCGACCCGCTGGCGCACGTCGCCTTCATTGAACCGGGCGAGGTATTTTTTCAGGCGCCGAATGACCGTTTCGATATCCCCGCAGCGGTTCTTGGGCCGCGGCTTTACGAGGGACACGATAACGCGCTGGAGTTCCCGCGCGACGCCGGGATTCACGCGACGGGGCTTCCGGTATTTTCCCCGCTGGATGAGCTGGAGGACTTCGGGCGAGAAGCCGCCCGAATAGGGCCTGCGCCCCACGACCATTTCGTACATCATGACGCCCAGGGAATAGAGGTCCGCGCGCCAGTCCACGTTCTTCGAGTTCTTGAACTGCTCCGGCGCCATGTAGGCCGGCGAGCCGAGGGTCATTCCCTCGGCCGTGAGATCGCCGTCGTCCGCCTCCCGTTCCGCGGAGGTCGCGATGCCGAAATCCGCGAGCTTCACGTCGCCGTTCCGGGAGATGAGCACGTTGCCGGGCTTGACGTCCCGGTGGATCACCTGCTTGCCGTGGGCGTAGGCGAGGGCCTTCGCGGTATAAAGGGCGATATACGCGGTCGTCGCGTTATCGAAGTAACGCTCCGATTCCAAAAGGTCCTTCACCGAGGAGCCGTCCACGTATTCCATGACGATGTAGTGGGCGCGCCCCTGGACGAAATGGTCGTATACGTCGACGATGTAGTCGTTGCGGAAGTCCATCAGGAGCCGGGCCTCGCGGCGGAAACGCTCCGTAACCGAGGAATTTCCGCGGAGGGAAAGCTTTTTCAGGATGACGTTCCGCTCCAGGGTCGGATGGACTCCCTTGTATACCTCGCCCATGCCGCCCGCGGCGATGAGCTCCTTGATCGCGTATTTGTCGATTCGGTCCGGAATTTTCGTCATTGCCGCCGCCTTTAGCCGATCCCGAAGATATGCCGTTCGGGATCGAAGGATTCCATGTCGGTGAACGCCGCGATTACCCAATCGTTCGGCGTATTGATCTGCACGTAGGCGCCTTCCTGGCGCAGGGCATAGCGCCCGCGAACCGGCCGGTGCCCGCCGAAGATCCGCCTGCCCTCGGCCTTTCCGAAGAAATTGCGGAGGGTCGCGACCGCGCTTTCCGGGTCCGCCTGGTCGTTGTCCACCCAGGTCAGGTCGTAAATCACGTCCGGGTCGAGATAGGCTTCGGTCGCGTCGCCGGGAGAAATCGCGCGGGCGGGCTCGCAGTGGGTCACGAGGAAGTCCTTTCCCTTGGCCAAAAGGGGGAGGGATTTCTCCCAGTAGTAAATGCGGCTCAGGGTCTCCTCGCCGTAAAACCGGAGGACCCAGGCCTTGACCATATCCCCTTCCTCCACGAATTTCCGGAAGGGATAGTTTCCCGAGCCCATCTCGTTGTCAATGTTTTCGTGGTTCCCCTTCAGAAAATGGAAATTGCCGGGAAACCAGGACTTGACGAGGCAAATCATCTCGAGAAGCCCGAGGTTTTCCCGCATCTCGGCGTCCATGTTCCGGTGCCGCTTGTACCCCCCCAGGTACTCCTCCAGGGCCAGCGCCCAGCGCTCTTTCCCCCGGGCTTCGGAATGGAAGGCGTCGCCGACGCATATCACGTTGACCCGGCCGGAGTCGAGGTCCTCGATTACGGTCCGCCCGGGTCGGGGGCCCCAGTTCAACGCGGCGTGGAAAAAATCCATGCGCCCATGAAGGTCGGGCACGATTACGGTGTACTCGGAAGGCCCCAGGTTCACGAATCCGCCGGGAAGGCCCCGGCGGTCGCGGGGCCGCATCCGTTCGTCTTCCGAAAGAAGGCATTGCTGCCCGAGGTTGACGATCCGATGGAGCCGGTCGATGGCGGGCGTCGAGGCCCTGCGGAGAATGTTGACCAAGTGACGCTCGAGAAGCCCGCCGTCGCCGTTCGCCATCGGATTGCCGCGCCTAGAGCGAAATTACCGTTTTGTTGATATCCAGGAATTCCTTGGTAAGCATGAGGGTCACCTCGCCGAGGCGCTCCTCTTCTTCTTCCGCTTCCATGGACTCCCTGAAAACCGCGATGGCGTACACCGGGCTGCTCTTGGCGATGGGCCCGGTCGAAAACTCCGCGGCCTCGCCCTTCCTGATGTCCTTCAGTAAGGACGCCGCGTCGTCCGAGGCGGATTCCGGCACGTCGTGACGGAGCCCGATGCTCGTGTATTCCACGGAACGGGTCTCGTCCTGCTCCGGCCCGAGGGTCAGGAGGGACCCCGAATAAGTCAGGATCAGGGCGCCGCGGGGATCCTCGATCCCGAGGGAGTCGACCTCTTCCATATCCTGTCGTTTGGTTTCCTCGAAGAACGTGTTCTGTTTTTCGAGCCATCCACCGGCGAGCAGTTCGAGAGATTCTTCGGTATCCGGCAATCCGGCGGTTTTTACGAGGCTTTGAATGTGGGGTTTCACCGCTTCGGCGACCCCTGCGAAATTTTCACCCATAAGGCACACTCCTGGTCATTGGTTTCAGGTTATGCAGCTGCGATTCAGATAATACTACTGTTTTCCAAAAAAAACCAATATTTCCGCAATATTTTGAAAAAATGTGTTTTTCGCACCTTTATTTGCTATACTGTTTTATATGAGGGAGATCATTAAATGAGCCAGAATTCACGAATCGGCACACTGCCCCAACCCATCCAGAAACAGCTTTTATGGATCGCGTCCGAGCAGGACAAAAAGGACGACGGCGATTTTATCGACGCGCTGGCGGGGGTGTGGGAGAAAAAAGCCGCCCTGTTCCTGGACCAGATCAAGGCCGTCAACCTCGAGCTCGTCGATTCCGTTTCGAAGGACGACATGCGGGGAATGATGGTGCTCACCTATTCGGGGTCCCTTCTGAGCATCGGTCCCGTATTCCAGACCGCCACGAACGTCAACAACGGCCGTTGGGTCGAGTATTCCAGTATCAAGCTTCGTACCGACGTACCCGACATAGTTTCCGAGTGGGAGGCCGTGCTCGCCGCCGATTTCGGGGTCGACAAACCGGTCAAGCTGGAAAATGCCCGGGTCAAGGCGACCAGTCCTACCTATCTCATCGCGGTGTGCCCCCCAAACCTCGACGAAGAAGAACAGGACAAGCGGATCCGCGAAAGCGCCATCTACGTCACCACGGGATTCATGAAATACAACCGGACGCTCCAGATAGACAAGTCGAACGTGCCCGACCAGTTCACGATGAAGTCCATGACCCGCTATCTCGCGAAGAAGCACAACATGACCGGCCAGGAAGCGAAGCTGCTCCTGGACGACTTCGTGACCCTGATCGAGACCGGAATGCTTTTGGGCGAGTCGGTGCCCGTCGGGCGGCTCGGCCGCTTTTCGGTAAAGACCCGGGGGGTGCAGAAAGCCAGGGTCGTGAAGCACCCGGGTACCGGGGAGGAGATGACGATCGACGCGAAGCCGGCCATGGGCGTGCCCAAGATTTCCTTCAGCACCTACCTGAAGGAGCGGGCGGCCTCGGTCACGGGCATTGACGGGGACGAAGACGACGGGGATTGACGGTGGGGAGGGGGAGACCGGATCTACCCATATCGGCGCGGACGGACCGAAAATCCGACAGGTTGCGGAATTTTGTCGTTCTTTCCCGCCGCGAAGATTCGTATACTCATGGCGAAACTTGCATGTGAGGTGGATTCATGATTTTCAATATGCCCGTAAGCTGGCTGGTAGTCGAAGTCTTCTCGGTGTTCGTCTTTTTTACCTGCGTCATTCACGCGTCGAGACAGGCGAACGCCCTTCAGAAAATTTTGGAGCTCTTCGGGTTTATCCTGATGGCGGCGACCTTTGAGAATATCGGCGTAAGCGTCGCCAAGACGTATTATTACGACGTTCGAAGGATCATGATGATCGGCGGCGTTCCCCTGGAAATCCTGTTTCTCGAGGCGTCGATCTGGTATACGGCCTTCAACCTGGTCCAAAAACTGGGATTGCCCCTATGGGCGCAGCCCTGGGCCGTGGGCCTTTTCGGCACCCTGCACGACATGACGGTCGACCCCGCCGCGGTCTTTGACCGCTATCCCCTGCAAGGCGCGGATCTCATCGGGCGGGTGAACGCCTCGTATCCCGGCGCCTTTGGCGACGGCACCATGGCGGGCCAGTGGAACTGGACCAACCCGGGCTATGACGGCGGCTTTTTCGGCATTCCCTTTTACAATTTCAGCGGCTGGATAACCATGATGGCCTGGTTTACGGCCTTGGTCCTGATCGGCCGCCGGATCTTCGCCAAAAACAGGAATCCCTTGTGGGGATCGGCCTATCCCTGGCTGGCGGGTATCCTCGCGGTGATCGGCATCGCGTCGCCCGTGAATACCCTGCTCCTGTTCGGGACCCCGGTCAATACGTGGTCCAACATGGGGCTGGAAGCCGCGATGCTCTGCGTCAATATCGCCGTTCCCGCGGCCTTTCTGATAGCCTTCCGCCGGAGGCAGGAGCCTATCGACCTGAAGAAAGACGGACTCGTTCTCTTCGGGCTTCCGTTTATCCTCCACGGATACGATATCGCCTATGCCTTCGCCATGGGCACCCGTGCGGCGTACCTCCCGGTGCTCGCGGTCTCGGCGCTTCACTTCGCGTACCTGGGGTACGTGTTGTATAAAAACAAAACCCTCTCGCGGGAGAGGGCATAAAGATACGAATAGCGGCCCGAACCCGGCGGTAAATTACCGTTCAGGACCCGGGCCGCGGCAATTCGTAAAAAGGGATTCCCTACTTCAAGAGCGCCAGGGCCTTCGCGGTTTCGCTCGCGACCCTCACGTTGTTGAACACCAGCTTGATGTTGGAATCCAGGCTGTCCCCGCCGGTCAGTTCCGCGACCCGCGCGAGGAGGAAGGGGGTGGATTCCTTTCCCTTTATCCCCTTTTCGTCCAGTTCCCGGAGGGCTTGGTCAATCGCCCTGTCGATCGCTTCCTTGGGCATCTGGTCGGCCTCGGGAATGGGGTTGGCGACGATCATGCCCCCGTGGAGGCCCATTTCGTATTTGGCCTTGATGGCCGCCGCCAGTTCTTCGGGGCCGTCCACGCGGTAGTCGACGCCGAAGCCGCTCTTTCGGGTGTAAAAGGCGGGGAGCTCGTCCGTGCCGTAGCCGACGACGGGGACGCCCATGGTCTCGAGATACTCGAGGGTGAGCCCGATGTCCAGGATCGATTTCGCGCCGGCGCAAACGACGGCCACGTCGGTGTGGGCGAGTTCCTGGAGGTCCGCGGAGATGTCGAAGGTGTCCGCCGCGCCCCGGTGAACCCCGCCGATCCCGCCGGTGGCGAAGACGCGGATGCCCGCCATTTCGGCGACGATCATGGTCGAGGCCACGGTGGTCGCGCCGGTTTTCTTGCCCGCCACGATGAAGGGGATATCCCTCCGGCTGGTCTTGATCACGTTACGTCCGGTTTTTCCCAGGTAGTCGATTTCCTCCGGCGAGAGGCCCGCCTTGAGCCTGCCGTTCAGGATCGCGACGGTCGCGGGGACGACGCCCAGTTTCCGGGCGATTTCCTCCACCTTCAGGGCGGTTTCCACGTTCTGGGGATAGGGCATGCCGTGGGAGATGATGGTGGATTCCAGGGCGATTACGGGTTTTCCCGATTCCAGGGCTTCGCGTACGTCGTCTTTAACGTCGAGATAGGGGTTCATGGCTTCTCCTGTAAAAGCGTTTGTATACCGTGCATGTTAAGGGCGGGGTTCACCGTCTGCTCCTGCTCGAGGGTCAGGTGGGCCGCCGCCCGGGCGATGGCGAGGGCTTCGCGGAAGGGCTTATTCGCGAGAAAGGCGGTGCCGAGGCCCGCGATGAAGGCGTCTCCCGCGCCGGTGACGCTCTTGACCCGGGCGTCGGGGCGGGGGAGGGTGAACCGGGTTTCGGCTGTGCAGCAAAAAAGGCCCCGCTCCCCGTCGCTGATGATGAGCTCGGGAATTCCCTTCGCGAGAAAGAAATCCGCGGCCCGGTTCAGGTCCGCTTCGTTCCTGAGGGGAAAGCCGCAGAGGGCTTCCGCCTCGAGCCGGTTGGGCTTGAAGTACCGGAGCCTGCCGAGGTGGGCCTTAAGCTTGGCGGACTTCGTCACCGAGACCGGGTCGGCGAAGAAGGTCTTTTCGGGGTACGCGGCGAAGAGGTAGTCGATGAGGTCCTGCCTCAGGTTCGCGTCGATGACGACGAGATCTGCCTGCTTTATGAGATGGGCGTGGGGTTGGAGGGCTTCCGTCGTCAGCCGTTCCAGTATTTCCATGGCGTTGAGGGCCACGTACATTTCGCCGCCGGGCTCGTGAATGCTCAGGTAGGTGGAGGTGGCGCAACCCGGGACG
Source organism: Spirochaetales bacterium (assembly GCA_003245785.1). Lineage (GTDB taxonomy): Bacteria > Spirochaetota > Spirochaetia > Treponematales > Treponemataceae > Teretinema. The sequence goes on from QKCE01000070.1 coordinate 9,069, forward strand.
GTGAGGCAGGGGGAGACGTCCACCCCCGCGGCGCCGGTGTCCGCGAGGAGCTTTTTGCCGAACTCGTCGTCGCCCACGATGGAGACGAACCGGACCGAGCCGCCCAGGCGGGCCATGTTTTCCGCGATGTTCCTGCCCACCCCGCCGCAGGAAAGCCCGATGCGTCCGGGGTTGGAGTCTTCGGGGATGAGCTTCGCGGCGGAGGTTCCCTGGATGTCCATGTTGGCCCCGCCGATTACGACCGCGTAGGGTTCGTCCTGCAATATGTAGCCCTTGCCGCGGATAAAGCCCTTGCGGGTAAGGTTCATGATATGCCCCGCCGCGGCGGAGCGGGTTATGCCCAACTTGTCCGCGCATTCCTTTTGGGAGATCAGGGGATTGCTGCGGACCAGGGCAAGTATTTCCTTTTCGCGTTCCGTCATTCGATAACTCCAGGGATGTTGAAGCAATATATGTTTGCTTGGCAAACATATGTTTGATTCAATGGTAACGAATTCTGGGGAGAATGTGAAGGGGACGGGACCGTCAGTCGCTCAGTTCCGCGTAGACCGCCTCGAAACGGAGGTGAAGGTTCGTGAAAATGCGTACCAGGTCGGGATCGAAGTGCGTTCCCGCGGAGCCCTGGACGTAGTCGGCGGCGTCGGCGTGGGTCCAGGGTTCCTTGTAGGGTCTCCTGCTCCGGAGGGCGTCGTACACGTCGACGAGGGCCGCGATCCGGGCGGAAAGCGGAATGTCCTCGCCAGCGAGCCCCCGGGGATAGCCCGAGCCGTCCCATTTTTCGTGATGCGCCAGGGTTATCGCCGCGGCCATCTCGAACTCTTCCTTTCCCTTGATTATGTTGTGCCCGAGGACGGTGTGGGTTTTCATTACCTCGTATTCCTCGGGACTGAGCGCCCGCGGCGCCCGGAGGATGGAATCCAGGATGCCGACCTTGCCGATGTCGTGCATGGGGGCGAAGACCTCGATGTCGTCGCAGTACCGTTGGCTCATGCCGTAATCCCGGGCCAGCAGCTTCGCGAAAAGGCCGACCCGTTTCATATGGTTTCCCGTGGCGTCGTCCCGGAGTTCCGCGAGGTCGGCGATGGTTTGGTAGAGCTGGACCCGACTCCGCTCGGCCAGCTCGTGGGATACCGTCATGTCCACGGGGAGCCCCACGATGCTCGTGAGCTTTCCCCTCTCGTTGTACACGCCGCTCGCCAGGAGGCTTACCCACACGAGGTTCCCGTTGCGCCTGCGGTTGATGATTTCCCCCCGCCAGCTTTTAACGCCCGGGTCGGCCACGGCCTGCCACAGATCGGAGAACCTTTTTTCGTACTCGAAAACGCCGACGCCCAGGTTTTCGTAGACTTCCCTTCCGGGGTTCAGTATGTTGGGATTCTTCCCGAGCACGTCCTCCCTGGCATAGCCGTACATGGAAACGAAGGCGTCGTTCACCGAGGTTATGTTGCCCTCGGGGTCCGTGATGAGTATGGGCTGGGGAGTGGTCTGGAAGGCCGAAAAATACTGGTCCTTTTCCCTGACGAGCCGTTCCTGTTCGGTGACGTCCATGCAGAAGGTGAGGGTCATGCCGTTTTCGATGAGGATGGAGTCCAGGATGACCCGCACGGTCGTGCCGTCCTTTTTCCGGAGCCCGCCGTTAACCCGCAACCTGCCGGTGGAAAGAAGCGAGGATATGTGTTCCCCGTAGGCGGCGTTTTCCGGTATGTCCGCCACGTCCCCGACGCGGAGGGCGAGCATTTCGTCGCGGGAGTAGCCGAGCATCTCGCAGCCCGCGGAGTTTACGTCGATGTACCTGAGGTTTTCGTCGGTGATGAAGATACCGTCCGGGGCGTGCTCGATGTAGTAGCGGTTTTTCCGCTCGCTGGCCCGTAGTTTGTTTTCGGTTTCCCGGGATTCGGTGATATCGAAGGAGAATGCCGTAAAAAAACCGGGTCCCGACGACGAAACCGAAAGTCGGAGCCATTTTCCCGCCTGGTTCGAATAGGCCTCGAATTCGCTTTGCCCACCCTCTTCCGCGACCTGGGCGAAGGTCCCGATCCAGTCGAAGGCGTCGTTCCGGAGGTCGGGAAACACTTCGAGGACCCGCTTCCCCGCGGCACTGCCCTCCGGAAGGCCGAGGAGCCGCTCGTAAGCCGGATTCACTTCCAGGTAGCGGTAATCGACCGCCTCGCCCCGTTCGTCGTAGATGATCTGGTTCCAGGTATAGCCGAAGGATGATGCCATGAGCACGTCGCGGTAGGCGGTGTTTTCCATATACAACATCTTAGGGCCGGTTATTTGCGCGGTCAACCGGGTTTTTCCCTGGTTCGCGGATATGCGGGGAATACGGGCTTTCTTACCCCGGTTTTCCGACGCGACTCCCGAATTTCCCGTCTTCCCCTTCGATCGCGCCCCTCGCGGTTCCCTCTTGCCGCCGGCTGCGGCGGGGGGAGTTCGCCCCCGCGGCGCTTTCTGCCTCGACCCCCCGAAAAACCTCGGCGTCCGATTCCCCCGATTTCGTGGTACAATCGACCGGGCGGGAAACGCCGGAGAAGGGGACGGACTCATGAGATTGCGCGCGAAATTTTTTGCCCTCTATATATTGATTTTCATGAGCGTCGTGATGGTCGTGTTCGTCTCGCTCCAGACTCAGCGGAGGCTCCAGCGCATTTCCGACGCGATGACCCTCGGGAACTCCCTGATCGAGCAGTCGAGGCTCGTGCGGCGGATCACGAAGGACGTGATGATCGCCTCCTTCGCGCCGGAAACCTACGCGAACCTCAAGGATATCCTGTATTTCGATTCCTTTTCGGTCGCCCTGCGCGGTTGGGCCTCGGAAGCCGAAACCTTCAAGGAAGATTTCCGGGCGTTCATGGACGATCCGACGGTGCGGGACCTGGTGACCCGGGGGGTGCTCAAGGACGAGCACGAGACGGCCGAGATCATGAGCGCGAAGGCCTTCGACCGGATAGACGGATTGCGGCGGCGCGTCCTGGGCATCCAGGCGGCGGGGCTTTTGGGCGAGGACCTCTACGAGCGGATCCAGCAGTCCAGCGACCCGGACCTGACGGCCCTCTTCGACGAGGCGCGGCAGACTTCCTATTATCTCGCGAACAGTTTCGAGAGTTACCTGAATTATTTCATCGAGGTGCTCCGGAAGGAGGCGGCGGCGGTCCGCGCGGACCTGATACGCTCCTTTATCGAGCTTGGCCTCGCCTCCGCCCTGATCGCCACGGCGGTCACCCTTGTTTTTTCCTCCCGGATGGTCAGGCGGCTCCGGACCCTGGCGGACGCCCTTCGGGGAACCGCCGCGGGGGATTTTTCCACCCCCCTTTCCTTCGATACGAAGGACGAGTTCCGGGACCTCGCCAGGTCCTTCAACGATTACGCGGAGACCCTCAATACGAACCTGAGCGCCATGGTGTCCCTGGCCCAGCGGATGGCGGGACTCGCCTTCGCCGCGGAGCGGGAGGCGGACGCCGCCGGGGGGCTCGACGCGGTGAACCGGGTCCTGAGGTCCGTGACGGAGGCGGCGGTCGCGGGCGGCGAGGACCGGTCCTGCGCCCTGGTGACCGGGCCCGCGGAAGCGCCGACCCTCCTTTTCGGGGCGACTTCCCCCGCCGGCGCCGGGGGCCCCTGGCTTTCCCCGGCGGACCTTGCCCTCGCCGCCGGCCTCGAACCCTTCGGGAACGAGCCCGCGACGGCGGAGGGCGGACCCGCCCGCCGGCTCCGGTCCGAATCGGGCGCGGAGCTTCTCGCGGGGTCCCTGGCCGCGGGAGGGCGCCGGTTCGGCACCCTCGTGTTCGGCCGGGCCTCCGGGGGCTTCAACGATCTCGACCTGATCCGCTTCGGGAATTACCTGGAGTTCGCGGGGATTCTCGCGGACAACGCCGCCACCTACGCGGAGCTCGCGGAGGAGCGGAACGCCGAGTACCTCGCCCTCCAGTCCCAGATTCAGCCCCATTTCCTCTACAACGTGCTCGGCGGCTTCGCGGCGCTCAACCGCATGGGCGCCCGTGACACCCTGGAGCGCTCGATCCTCGCCCTGAAGGAGCTTCTCCGTTACGCGGTGGACCACGACGCCCGTGCGACCGTCGGGGAGGAGCTTTCGTTCATTGCCCGGTATTGCGAGCTCCAGAAGATGCGCTTCCAGGAGCGGCTCGAGTGGAGCGTGACCGCCGACGAGGGGGTCGCGGGCCTGATGATCCCGAAGCTCCTGTTGCAGCCCCTGGTGGAAAACGCGATTATCCACGGGATAGAGCCGACGGGCGAGCCGGGGCGGCTCGAGATTTTCGCGCGGGCCACGGAGGAAGGCGGCGTGAGGTCGATCGCCTTTACGGTCCGGGACGACGGCGCGGGTTTCGAGCCGGGAGGGACGGAAAAGGGCGTGGGGCTCCGGAACGTGGAACGCCGCCTGGCCCTGGCGTATCCCGCCGCGGCATCGCGGCAGGGCGCCCTCCTGAGCCTGCGCTCCGCCCCCGGCGAGGGCTGCGAGGCGATTCTCACCCTTCCCGAGGAGGACTCATGCGAGTCGTGATTGCCGACGACGAACCCCTGCAGCGGTATCACCTGCGGAGCGTGATAAAGGAGATAGACCCGGCGATCGAGATCCTGGAGGCCGTCAACGGCGCGGAGCTGGCCGCCTTCGTCGCCGAGGGCAAGGCCGACGCGGCCTTCGTGGACGTGCGCATGCCGAAGCTGGACGGCCTTCAGGCGATGAAGCAGGCGGGGGCCGCGGGCCTTTCGGTTCCCTGGGTCGTCATGAGTTCCCATTCGGAGTTCAGCTACGCCCGGACGGCCATGGAACTAGGTGCCCTGGCTTACGCCCTGAAGCCTCCCTCGGTCGAGGAAGTGGGCGGGCTTTTGGAAAAATTGACGGAAGCCTTCCGGCGGGGCAGGGAGGAGCGGGTACGCGACTTCGAGCTTGCCTGGGCCGTGGAAGAGACTGTGGAGGATAAATTTCCCCCCATCGCGAGCGGGCTTCTCGTGGTGGACGACGTGGCGGCCCTCGCCGCCTCGGGCTCCGTCCGGGCGCTCCGGCAGCGGATCCTTGACCGGTCCCGGGCCTGCGATTCCGGGGACCTGACCGCGATCGTGGCCGGGCAGCTCGCGGGCAGCCTGGAAATCGCGAACTCAGGGCCGCCGGCGTTCTGGAACGTCGCCTACGCCGCCGCTCCCGGGGGCAGGACCCTGTGCCTCGTGGCCGAGACCGCCGATAGCCCCCGAGACGCCCGTTCCCGCCTGCCTTCCCTCCGGGCGATCGCCTCCTACCGGGCCCTGATTCCCCCGGGGGTGATCGGCGTTCGGGCCGCCGCGGAGCTCATGGCGGCCTTTACGTCCCCGGAACTGAAAGGGGCCGAGGCCGCGGGCCGACTGGTGAACGCCGCGGTGGCGAGGGAGCGCGTCGCCTTCCGGGACGCCGCGGTGGACCTGGAGGCGGTCTCGGGGAAACTCGACGACGCGGTACGTGGCAAGATACTCCGGTTTTTGGCCCGCGCCCTTGGGCATCCCTTTCCCGAGGGTTCCTGGGTCGAAGCCCTGGGAACCCTCCGGAACGGCGCGCCCGCGGACTTTCCCGCGGGTGTCCTTTTCGGCGGGGACGGGGAGGAAGCGGGGGAGGCCGGGGACGCGATCGCCTCGGTGGAGCGCTACCTTCGCCGCCATTTCGCCGACCGGGTGAGCCTCGCGGAAACCGCGTCCCTCTTTTCCCTCACGCCGAATTACCTTTCCTCCCTCTTCCACCAGCGCATGGGAGTCACCTTCGTGGAGTTCGTGACCGCCCTCCGGCTCGAGCGGGCGCGAGGCCTCCTGCGGGCCGGGAAGTCCGTGAAGGAAACCTCCTGGGCGGTAGGCTACGGCAGCGAGCGGCATTTCGGCCAATTGTACCGCAAGCGTTACGGTATACCGCCCACGGCGGAAAGAAACGCGAAATCGTAGATTCGCACCCCATAGTCCG
>QKCE01000039.1 GCA_003245785.1 Spirochaetales bacterium
GACGACGGATTGCGTGCCCGCCGCCTGTTCCCGCATGGCCCCCGCGATCTGTGAGGCGATGCCCGAAGCCTCGCCGATACCCTCGGAAAGGGACTCGAAGGCCTGGCCCGTGGACACGGAGGAGGCGACGCCCTTCCGCACCCGGTCGCCCATCTCGGAGACCAGGGACTTTACGGTCTGGGTCTGGCGGGCGGCGCCCGTGGCAAGGGAGCGGACCTCGTCGGCGACGACGGCGAAACCGGCGCCGCTCGAGCCCGCGTGGGCCGCCTCGATGGCGGCGTTCATGGCGAGGAGGTTCGTGTCCCCCGCGATCTTCGAGAGGGCGCCGAGCACCTTGAGGACGCTCGCCGCGGATTTCTCGATCTCGCCGATGGCCCCGGCGGTCTCGGCGACGAGGGAGCTTCCCGCGTGGCCCCGCTCCGAAAGCCGGAGGGAGACCTCGCCGGAGCGGCTCGTCATGCTCTCGACGGACCGGATGTTGGCGGCCATTTCCTCCATCGCGGTGGCGGTCTCGTCGGTAAAGCGGCGCTGGGAGTCGACCGCCTCGGAAACCGCGGCGCCGGCGGCGCGCATGGCCTCGAGGGCGCCCGTCAGGGAGCGGGACTCGCCGGCCTGCTCGAGGATCGAGGAGCTGAGGGCGGAGGCCGAGTTCCGGGCGGCCATGGTGACGGACTCGGAATCCTTCATGACCCCGTCGATGGCCTCGGCGACGCTCCGGGTTTCCCCGGAAGCCCGGGCGATTCGGGCAACCACGGCGCGGAACCGCTCGAGGAGCCGGTTCACCGCCTCGCCGAGCTCGCCGTATTCGTCGGTGTCCCGGAGGGAAAGGCGTTTCGTAAGGTCGCCCTCCCCTTCCACCACGTCCCGGATCCGGGTAATGAGGGCATATATCGTGTTTTTCGCCTCGAGGGAGCGGGCGGCCTGGGCGAGTATGCATACCACGCCGAGGAAGAAGGCGCTAAAGGAGAAGACCGCCAGTTCCCTCGATTCGAACGAGGGTCCGTCTTCCCAGGGAAGGGGAACCGCGCTTACGTCAAAACCCGGGCGATCCTTGACGCCGCTCACGATCGAGGGAATTCCTTCCTGGAAGAGGGCGGCGGCATCGGCCCCGTTTTCCACCCCCGCGGCCAGGCTTTCATAGGCAAGGCCGCGGTATTCGTAGAGGGGGTGAAAGTTGTACTGGGTATAGCACACGCAGTAGACGACCACCGCGGCGACCTGGCCGATCTGCCGTACGGTGCTCCGGGTGGAACGGCGCCGGTCCCCGATTTCCGTGAGCCGCAGGCGGTCCCGCAATTCCGCGAAGACGATGTTGTGGAACGCCGATTCCGCGGAGGCGAAGACCACCGCGCCGGCGCAGTTGGATACCAGGATGATCATGTTGTTGGGCAGGGCGAAGCCCCCGACGCCCTGGATGATCAGGACGAACAGGAAGAAGCCGAAGGCGAAACCGAACAGGTTGAGAACGAGCACGAGCCAGGAAAAATGAAGCATCTTCTTCCGGATCGCCTCGGCGGACCTTTCGTCCAGGACTTCGCCGGCACGGAGCCTTATGAGCGCTTTGTCCAGCGGGCGGGCGCTGAGATAGAGGAGGCCGCCGAAAATGATCGCGGGGGGTACCACGTAAAAGCCCAAAAAGGTCGACACGCAGGCGAACATGTCGCCCAAGGCCGTAATACCGAGGATCGCGTTGTCCCGGAAGTAGCCGAGAATCTGCATGAACACGTAGACACCGAAAATCATGCCCGCGGAAATGAAGCTTGCCGCCAGGGCCAGGTGAGGTCTTTTTTTATCGCCGTTGTCGCTCATCCGTCCATTCTTCCCGCCACCGGAGCCGCTGTCAAGGGCCAAGTCCCGGAAGTTTCGGCCATGCCGCCGGGCCGTTTTGAAACCGGGGAAAAACGATGCTATAATCCGGTATCCCGCCAAGGGACCATATCAAGGAGCTTACCATGAACCACCCGCGCCTCCCGGCGGCCCTCGCCCTCGTCCTCACCCTCGTCGCCCTTTCGGCCTTCGCCGACGACGCGGCCATCTTCGCCGAATATCCCGGCACCTACGCGATCTATCGCGATACGCGATTCGGCGACGAATCCTATCTGGGTATCTGCTACGCCGGCGAGGACACGCTGCTGATTCGGTCCTTCGAGCCCAAGACCGGGAACGAGCTCCTGCTCGCCGTCCCCTTCGCCCTGCGGGACGGATCGCCCGAGCCGGGGGAATCGCCCCGGGTTCTCAAGGGGGAAATGGCGTCGAGCCAGGCGGCCTCCCGGGTCCTTCCCACGATAATGAACTGGACCCGCGAATGGTACGCCAACCGGGAGGCGATCGACTCGAACGTCTCCTACGCGGTAAATACCGACGACGACTACCGCTACGCGTATTGGATACCGGTGCTGCGCCTCGAGGGAATCGGCAACGACGGCCGGCTTGAGCTCGTAACCGCGGGCTTCGTCCGGGACGACCAGGACGCGCGCTTTTTCGCCTTCGAGGGCTTGCCCGAGCCGAAGGACGCCGAATCATTCGCCATAGCGAAAAAGGACCCGATGGAAGTGGAGATAGACGGGCTCCGGATTCCCCTGGACGGGAACTGGGTTTCCGAGGACGGGCGCGTATACCGGATAGCGGAAAAGACGCCCCAGGACGCGGTATTCATGGTCGAGACCGTGAACCTCCGCGAGCAGGGCATTAACGACGCGAGACAATTGATGGAGCTGATGATGGTGGCGAACCAGAATACGGTCTTCCTCGCGGAAGGCTCGCGGGTCTTCATGACAGGGGACCAGCACAACTTCTTCAAGCGGATCTACGACCCGGCCACCGGCTCCGTATCGATACAGCAGACCCAGGTCATCGAGCGGGACGAGAACTATACGTCCATCGCCTCCCTCGCCTGCTTCGAGACGATCTACCGCCAGAACGCCGCGTTCTTCGACGGCGTTATTTACTGACGGGCGCCGGCGGCCGGGTCCGGGTTCGCGCCCGTCGCCAAGCCGCCCTGCCCCGCCCTTATTTCCCGGCCTTGAGGTTCTTGATGCGCCGCGGAAGGTAGGGATGGCTCATGAAAAGCCCCGCGAATTTCACGACCGCGGTATTGTTCTCCTCGGCGTTCCGGACGTAGCTTTCCGGGTTTACCCGCTTGTACACGTCCCGGCCCGCGGCGAGGAGCACGAGGGCCGCGACGCTTTTCCCGGGCGCCAGGGCGTCGCCGATATTGTCGCAGGTATACTCGCAGGCCCGCGAGTAGGCGGCCTCGAGGAAGGGGATCACGGCGGAGGGGAAGGTCCAGAACCGCTTCACGAGATGGGCGCGCTTCACGTGGCCCAGCTCGTGGGCGAGCACGAAGCGGACGACGTCCTCGTCCTCCTCGAAGAGGCTGAACACCTCCGAATAGACCGCCACGTAATTCTTGCCCGAAAAGCGGATCGCGAAGGCGTTGAGCATGCCGCCGTGCTGGACGAGGAAGAGCCTGGGCAGTTTCTTCAGCCCCAGGGCCTCGCCCATGGCGCGGTATTTCGCGTGCATCTCCGGGAACTGGCTCCCGGAAATCTCGACGCCGTTCCCCTTCAGGTGGCCCATCAGGATGATCTTCTGGAAGACCACGAAGGCCCAGATGAAAAGAGCGTAGAAGATAACGACCCCGACGGTAGAAGCGGCCATCGCCGCGCCGAGCTTGCCCAGGTCCGAAAGACCGGCAACGACGCCCCATACCACCAGTACCGTAAAAATCAACTTGATCGCGAAATAGACGTTTTCCTTTTTGTGAATCCTGAATTCCATTATATGCCCCCGGAGGCGAGATTCGCGGCGCGGCAACGGCGCCGGGCCGACGCGGAAGGCCGGCGGGAATCAGTATAGCACGGATGATTAGGGGCAACAGGGCCGGGAATTTCGGGCAGCGGTACGCGAAAGCCCGTCTCGGTGGATGGCGGGGAGCCCCAGCGGTACGCGGCCCGGCGCCGTTGCCGCGCCGCGAATCTCGCCTCCGGGGGCATATAATGGAATTCAGGATTCACAAAAAGGAAAACGTCTATTTCGCGATC
>QKCE01000320.1 GCA_003245785.1 Spirochaetales bacterium
CAAAATGCGTATTCTTCGATTAAGTCTTTATATTATAAATAGATAAGATAAAAAGACACCTTTTATTCCTATCATTCCAGTACGTTCCTGAAATTCTTGCCAGATAAAGAAATGCAGTATATTGAAAAAATAACTACGGTAAATCCTGTGGATAACTTGTTTATGTTTTCCGGAATTCCATACATACTAAAGAAAAGTCCTTGTAATCGATATGTGCTCATGGTACTCTGGGTCTGTATGAAGAATGCACTTATCGTTCCGGTGGTATTCTGCATAAACCTACTCTTTTGGACCTTTATTCTCGGTCTTTTTTTTGTCATGGATTCTTCGCAGGTTTTTTCCGCCCTGCTGGACGGAGCATACCCGCTGTTTTTCAAGGCGCTTGCGTTCGCGATCGTCCGCCTTCTTCCGTTTACGATTCCCCTGTCGATGCTGTTCGTTTTTTTTTATCTCATGAGGCACGCCGCGCCTTGGTGGCTGTCCGTTCCCGTCGTCCTGATCCTCTCGGCTGCATCCGTATTCTTTTTAATCCCCCTTTCCTGGTCGGTTACCGAAAGCCTTTCCGCGATCGAGGCCGAGGTTTCCGCGGAATTGACGCTACGTTCCGGGCGCGTGATGCCAGCCGGGTTTATCCGGGGCGCGCCTGACGGCACCAAGGCGATTTGGTTTTTCGAGAAGGATGACGGCACGGTCGTGTTTCCCGTAGTGAAGGTCGATCCCTCGCGCGGCGAACCCTTGCCGGCCCTTTCGGTATACGCAACGGCGGTATACGATTCCTCGTCGAATGCCCTGCTTGCCGGGGAGGAACCCGTCATAGCCGAAGCGGGCGGAACGGATTCCCTTCTCCGTTCCGGAATCGAGGCCATTCCATTCCTCGAAAGCCTCCGGGCGGGAATCGAGCCCCTCGATACGTCCTGGCACGATGCCTACAGGAGGTCCATGCCGACGTATTATCTCCTGGCCGGGAGTTTTTTCCTCGCGCTGCTGGCGCTCTGGCCCGTCTCTTCGCTTACCGGCTGGCGCCTTCTCAACATGATGCTCTCCCTCGTGGCGTTCGGGGGCCTTTACGTCGCGTATCCCCATATCGCCTATGGGGAGATAAGCCGCCTTGCGGTTAAAGTTCCCCGGTTTGCCGGACAGCCGGAATATATCGTGCCCGCGGCGTACGGCGCCATCGCCTTGATATTGGCGGTGGCTATCGGCGCGCCCGTTGGCCTCCGGGCATTGAGGCGCCATGCGGAGGCGGCGAATGGGTGAGCTCAAGCGCGCCATGCCCGCCCTTCTCGCCTTCCTTCTCCTGGGCTTGGCCGTTTCCCTGGCTTGGACGATGTTTCAGGCGACGCCCGAGGCGCTCATCGATTCGATGCTGTTGCGGTGGAAACTGCGCGCCGGCTTACTCCTTTTCGTAAAATACCTGCCGGCCCTTTTCACCTCGGGAATCGTGACCGGCTACGCGATAGCCTTCGCTCCCCGGGACGGACGGGCGGGCTCGAATACGCCGCGCTGGTCGGCGGACCACCTGGAGCAGTTGCGGGGCGCCTTCCTCCTTTGCATCGCGGTTCTCGCGATTTACGTCGCCCTGTCGGAAGGGGCGCGCCCGATCCTGGTTCGCCATCAGGCTTCCGATCTCGCGAAAAGCGAGGAATACCACGAATATATAAGGCTTGCCGGGGAAGATATCTCCCGGGGCTCGTTCCGGGAGGCGCTTCCCCGGGTCGAATTGGCCCTCCAGATACGGAAAGACGACGCCGAAGCCCTGCGCCTCCGCGAGGAAACGAGAAAAGGCCTGGCGGAAACCGAAGGGGAGGAGTTGTCCGCCGTAGGGAGCCAGGAGGCGCCGGACGAGGAGATTTTCAACCCCGAGAACCTTACGGTGCGAACCGCCATGGAGCGGTCGAAAGCGGCTTCCCGCGCCTCGGATTGGTATACCGCCCATTATTACGCCCTCCTCGCGTGGCGACTCGCGCCCGGTACGGATCCCCTGAAACAGGATGCCCTCAGGATGGCTTCCGAGGCTTGGAACCGTATCACGGAAGGCTCGGGCGATACGGCAAACGAGGCGGAAGCGGGTTTGTTCGCCACGAAACAGGCGGGTTACGAGTCCATCCAGCACGGGGACTTTCTCAATGCCTACTATATTCTCGAGGGCTTGCGCGACGGCGAGTCGGGAAACGTCGACGGGAAGGAAGATCCCGACGTGCCCCGCCTGCTCGAGATCGCAACGAAGGGCTTGCTGGACACCCATTTCTTCCTGGACGAAACCTCGTCCCTGAAAGCCTTCGAGGGCGACAGGAACGTGTTTTTCACCATAGCCCGCGCGGACGGCGGCCGGGACGCGTTCTTCGCCCGGGGAATTACCTACTCGCGGTTCGACGGTCGCGATCTTGCCTACCTCCGCGGGCTTGAATTCGCGTCCTTCGCGGCAGACGGCTCGGTTCTCTATCATTACGTGGATCCCTACGCCAAGATGTTCCCCTGGCGGGACCGGGACGGTATTGAGCGGCCGGAGATACTGCTTCGGGCGGTGGACCGCTCGGTGCGGGGGGCGGGAACCTCGCCCTCGATCGTCCAGGGCGAGGCCTCGGAACGGGACCTTGGCGTGCTCGTTCTGGATATGCCCTTCCGGGATTTCTCCCTGGCGACCCTGGCGAACCGCGGCATGGACTCGATGGACCTCGCGGACCTGATGCGCTTCGTCGACAAAGCGGGACGCTACGGGTATTCCTCCCAGGCGTTCATGAGGGAAATCGTGGTGCGGCTCGCGGATCCCTTTATCGTGCTGATCGTCGCCATGCTGATGCTCGCGATGGGATGGAAATACAGGCTCGCGGCGAAGGTCTTTTTCAAGGCCTGGTGGGTGCTCCCCCTGCCGGCGCTTCCCTTTATTCTCGAGGGAATCCTGGAATTCGCGCGGTACTTCATGGCCCTGTTCGTGGCGGTGTTCGTGGTCGTGGCCCCCGCGGGCGCGATGTTCCTGACCCTCGCTGCCCTCGCCCTCGTATTTATAGCCACCGCGATCTTCTTCTTTTCCCAGCGTTCCGAATAAAAAAAAACCCCGCGGGCGATTCGCCGAGCGGGGCTTGATCTGCGGTCAGCCGACCGATTTTCTCTCTATTTTCGCCCCCAGCGAGGCGAGCCGTTCCGCAAGGTTTTCGTAACCCCGCTCGATCTGGTATACGTTGCGGATCACGCTTTCGCCCCGGGCGCAGAGCGCCGCGATCACCATCGCCATGCCCGCGCGCACGTCCGGCGAGACGAGGTCCGAGCCGTGGAGCACGCTCGGGCCCGAAACGACCGCCCGATGGGGGTCGCAGAGGGTGATGCGGGCGCCCATGCCGATGAGCTTGTCCACGAAGAACATGCGCGACTCGAACATTTTCTCGTGGATGAGGACCGTCCCCTCGACCTGCGTGGCGACGACGGTCATGATGCTCGTGAGGTCCGGCGGGAATCCGGGCCAGGGCGCGTCGTCGATCTTGGGAATCATGCCCCCCAGGTCGTGGTTAACCTGGAGGGTTTGCTGGGCCGGGACCGTCAGCGTCGTGCCCTCGATGTCCCAACGGATGCCGAGCTTGCCGAAGGCGAGCCTGATCGGCCTCATGTCCCGGGGTTCGACGCCGGTAATGGAAACGCTGCCGTGGGTTACCGCCGCGAGGCCTATGAATGAGCCGATCTCCATGTAATCGGGCCCGATGCGGTATTCTGCCCCGTGAAGTCTCTCGACGCCTTCGATCGCGAGGATATTGGACTCGATGCCGGATATCCTTGCGCCCATGGCGTTCAGCATCCTGCAGAGGTCCTGAACGTGGGGCTCGCTCGCCGCGTTGGTTATGACGGTATTGCCCTCGGCGAGCACCGCCGCCATGATCGCGTTCTCCGTGGCGGTTACCGAGGCCTCGTCGAGGAATAAATCCTGCCCCTTGAGCTTGTTGGCGACGAAGGTGAATTGCCCGTCGATCTCGACCCGCGCGCCAAGTTCGGTGAGGGCGAGGAAGTGGGTATCGAGCCGCCGACGGCCGATCACGT
>QKCE01000257.1 GCA_003245785.1 Spirochaetales bacterium
GAGAATTTCCGTGAGGATCGCCGCGTCCTGGGCCGCGAGGGGGATGGCCGCCGCGAGGAGGGCGAAACAGAGGGTTGCCAGTTTTTTCATTGCGCGGCCTCCTCGTCGAGGATGATTATTTCGACCCGCCGGTTTCTGCTGCGTCCCGCCGCGGTATCGTTCGAGGCGATCGGCTCGCTGCCGCCCTTGCCGCTCGCCATAACCTCGTCCGCCGCCTTTATGCCGGACTCGACGATGAAGCGGGCGACCGCCTCGGCGCGCTCGGTCGAGAGCTTGAGCAATTCCGCCTCGTCGGAGCCCGGGGCGTTCGCCGCGTGGCCCACGACGCTGAGCTTCCTGCCCGCGAGCGAGGAAAGCACCTTGCCGATGTTGAGTATCTTTTTCTTTTCCGCCGCGGTGAGGACCGACGAGTCGGCCTCGAACTGGATGTCCTCGATCGAGAGCACGACGCCCTGGTCGTTCTGCTTGACCCCGACGTTCTCGACCTTTTGGGTCCTGATCTGTTCCTCGAGCTTGGTCACGATTCCCTTGCGGGCGATCTCGTTTACCGTGCTGAACACCTCGTCGGTTTGCCGGGTATGGAGGAGGGAGGTCCCGTCCACGAAGAGGTACTGAAGCTCCTCTACGACGGTGTCCCGCTTGGGCGCCCCGGAACGGTTGTCCCAGAGGAGGTCGAGGGTCGATACGCCGCTCAGCCGCCTGACGTTCGAGCGCTTCGCGTCTTTGGCGGGAAGGATATACAGGGGTACCCATTTCGCGATGATGTGGTGATAGGATCGGCCGTCGATTTCGGTCATGCCGACGAAGGTGTAGGTCGCGGGGACTTTCACGGCGAGGGTGTCCTTGAGTCCGAAGCCCGAGAGGTCGTACAGGACCTCGACTTCGCCGGTCCAAGAGGAACCTGCCTCGATCGAACCGCGGGCGAAGGTTATCAGGTGCGACAGGTGCGGTATCGTGCTTTGCCGCTGGGCGGATTCCTCCTGAAGGGGGGATGCCTCGGTCACGCTGTCCGGCTTCTTCGTGACCAGGTCGAGACCCGTCACCGATTCGCTTACGGTCACGCGGGTTTCGTATCGCTGTCCCGCGTTCGCCTTCCAGGCGAGCGTTTCGGCGTTCGCTCCCGTCAGCGTCAACATGGCCAGAAAGGCCATAATAACTTCTTTTTTAATCGTCATGTCGAATCTCCCAAAAACGCGCGGAGTCTTGAGTGACGCGCGGGCGCCATGTCCGCTCACCCCTCAATATAGCGCATTCGCGGCCCGGTTACAGCATCTTTGCGGTTTTTTGTCCGGTTGTTGTATAATGAAAGGATACTCGCGCGGCAGGAGAACCTATGCAAAGCAAAACCGCTTCCCGTTTCGCGGAATTCCTCAAGGCCAAACTCGAATATTTCGTCGCGATCGGCGCCTTTCTCGCCTTTATGCTCCTTTCCCTCGCGGACACGGGGGTTAAATTCGAATACAGCATGTACGACACCATGCTGAAGCTGAAGCCAGCCCCCGCCGAACGCTCCGACGTGCTACTCATCGATATCGACGACCGCGCGATCGAGGAAATCGGCGCCTGGCCCTGGACCCGCGACATTCTCGCCGACGTGCTTATCCGAATGAGGGAATTGGGCGGAAAGGCGGTGGTATTCGATATCGAGTACCTGACGCCGGGCCAGGCGGGGGTGAACCGCGCGTACGTGAAGAACGTCTTCCCCGAGGAATACGCCGGCACGAAGGGGGAGGTGCTCGACTATCTCGGCCAGTTTACCGACGCGGTCGCCAGCAAAAACATACCCTTGAGCGCGGTTAAAGAGGTCGGGGCCGACATGTCCGGTTATCTGGGCCAGCGGCTGGACGACCTTTCGAGTTCCGTTACCGGGAATATCTTCCGGGACAACGACGAGTATTTAGCCAAGGCCGTCCTTTTCTTCGGCCATGCCTACCTCACGATAAACAACACCAAGATTATCGAGAACGACGACCTGGACGACGCGAAGGCCTTCGCCGTAGCGCACCTGATGCGCACCGACGTGTCCGACCCGAAGGGACTGATCCCCCTCGAGAATCTCAGGACCCGCCTGGAAGGCCTTTCCAACGCGGGCATCGCCCCGGCGATATACCCGCTCACCAGCGTCGCGGCCGGCGCGGGGTTCCCGAACGTGGTAATCGACAAGGACGGGATACGGCGCCGGGTGGAGCTTCTCTCGGAATACCAGGGTAAATATATCGCCCAGCTCGTATTCGCCCCGATCCTGGATATGTTGCAGCCCGAGTCGATCGTGCGGCAACGATATTCCCTGGTCCTCAAGAACGCCCTCGACCCCGAGGATCCCTCCTCGGGCCGCCGGGACGACTACCGGATTCCCCTGGCCGCCGGGACGACTACCGGATTCCCCTGGACGACCACGGCCGTTTCGTCATCAACTGGGTGAAGAAGAGCTACATCAGCCAGAACGACCCAAAGGACATGAGCTTCCGCCACCTTTCCTCCTACGATTTCACCTACGCCGACGAGCTGGAGCAAAAGCTGATCGACAACCTCTCCTCGATCGAGGCACTCGAGATCAAGACCGCCTCGGGATATCTCGGGTACCACGACGCGGTCGTCTGGCTTCGCGCTTCCTGGCACGACCTCGCGACCTGGAAAACGGCGCTGCTCCAGGGAACCCGGGATGATTTCGACGGGTATTTCGCCGCCCGCGCGGAGTTTTTCGCGAATTACGGGCAATTCCTGGAGGGCGGCTTCGATACCGAGATTTACGACACGATAGAGCGGATCATCGCGGCGGGAGGGGCGGCTTCCCTGAAGGATTTCGAGAACACGGTCCGGGGAAATTTCAAGGTATACAACGACCAGTACAAGGAATATACCGAACACGTCGCCTCCCTCGCGAAAAGCGCCGCGGGCAGCTTCGCGGTAATAGGGGATACCGCGACGGGAACCTCCGATCTCGGCAACAATCCCTTCAAGCAGCGTTACCCCAACGTGGGAACCCACGCCAACATCTACAATACGATCATGTCCCGGCAGCTCATTACCCCGACGCCCCGGTGGTTTTCCTGGCTCGTGGGCCTCGCCGTGGCGGCCCTGAGCGCCTTCGCCTTCCGCAGGATCAAGGTCCTTCGCGAACGCATCGCCTACGGCTTGGTCTCGATGGTCGCCGTATTCGTGATCCTCGCCGCGATCATGGCCTTTACGGGGGTGTACGTACAGCTTTTCGTGCCCCTCATGACCGCGACCTTCACCTTTCTTTTGGTTTCCATCCTCCGCTTCGTGTTTTCCGAACAGGAAAAAAGCTTTCTCCGGAAGGCCTTTACCATGTACCTGTCCTCCGACGTGGTCAACCAGATCGTCGCCGACCCGAGCCTCCTCAAGCTCGGCGGGCACGAAAAGCACATAACCGCGCTCTTTACGGACATCAAGAGCTTTTCGACCCTGTCGGAGAAGGTGACCCCGGAACAGCTCGTCGAGATCCTGAACCGGTACCTTACCCTCATGAGCAATATAGTCCTGGAGGAAAAGGGAACGATCGACAAGTACATCGGCGACGCGATCGTCTCGTTTTTCGGCGCCCCCATCGACCTGCCTGACCATGCCGAGCGGGCGTGCCTCGCGGCGGTGCGCATGAAGCAGGCCGAAAAGGCGCTCAACGACGACATGGTGTCCTCGGGTTTCACGCCGATGCCGGTATATACCCGAATCGGGATAAACTCCGGGCCGATGGTCGTGGGCAACATGGGCACGGACAACAAAATGAATTACACGATCATGGGGAACGACGTTAACCTCGCGGCGCGCCTTGAGGGCGTGAACAAGCAGTACGGCACATGGATCCTGGTTTCCGAGTCCACCTGGAAGGCCACGAACGGCAAGTTCCTGGGCCGCAAGCTGGACAGGGTCCGGGTGGTCGGGATCGAGACGCCGGTGCAGCTTGACAATATCCTCGGCGTCCGCGCCGAGGCCTCGGGCCGGCAGGTCACCCTGGTCGAGCGCTTCGACGAGGCGATCGACGCGTACCGCGAGAAGCGCTTCGGCGACGCCCTCCTCCTTTTCACGAAATGCACGGAGATAGACCCGGAAGACAACGCGTCGCGGATTTTCCTGGACCGCGTGAAAGGGCTGATAAAGGAAGGAACCGGGCCCGACTGGTCCGATATCGTGAATTTGACCACGAAGTGACGCGATAGCGGCCGGAGAGAAGCATCGAATGAGAATACCCGCAGGCCCCGCCTCGGCGGAAATCGAGGCCAAGCGTTCCCGTTTCCTCGCGGAAACCTTTCCCGTTTCGACCCAGGAGGAGGCGAGGGCGCTCCTCAAAGCCCAAAAGGAAAAATACGCCGACGCGAACCACGTGGTGCACGCCTTCGCGGTCGGCAAGACCGCGGGCACCCTCGGGTGCTCCGACGACGGCGAGCCTTCGGGCACCGCGGGCCGCCCGGTCCTGGAGGTGCTGAAAGGCTCGGGCCTCACCGACGTGATGGTGACGGTGACCCGCTGGTTCGGGGGCACCCTCCTCGGCACCGGCGGGCTCGTAAAGGCCTATACGGAAGCGGCCAAGGCCGTCCTGGCCGCCACGGAGTCCGAGGAGCTGGTGGAAAGGCGGACCTTCTCGGTGGAGGTCGGTTACGAGCTGTACGAGCGGGCGAAGCGGGCGATGCTGGCCCTGGGCGCCGAGATAGGCGAGGAGCGCTTCGGGACCGGGGTGACGGTCGGGGGGCGAATCCGCTCCGATGACGCGGATGCCCTCGAACGCGAGATTACCGAATTGTCGGCGGGCAGGCACGGGGTCGTCTGGGAGGAGTGAGGAGGCTTGGCCAGGGGCCCCCCGAGGGGCGTCGTCAGCCAGCCCCGTCGGTCGGCGGGCCTCGCGCGGGTTAAGTCCCCGCAGGACCGGGCAGCCTGCGGACGTCGCGCCTTGATATCCCGGTAGGTTCCCGTCAGTAAGCGGGCTTAAGGGTAATCAAAAGAAAATCCGAGGGCGCCCCCAGGCGGAACCGCAATATGTCCCCCCCGAAACCGGCCCCGTTCGAAACGACTACGGGTACGCCGTCTTTCCATACGGTCCCCGTGCGGTACTTTTGTCCGTACTCCGAGGGCAGGACCGGGGCGTAGCCGAAAAAGGTGATCTGGCCGCCGTGGGTATGCCCCGAGAGGATGATGTCGAAATAGCCCAGGTATTCGGGGGGCAGCTTTTCCGCGAAGTCGGGATTGTGGCTCACGAGGACCGTGCAGGCCGCGGGATCGAGGATATCGCGAAACCGCGGCATGTCTGGGAATGTATCCCGAAAGTCGCCTATGCCCGCGATGACCGGACCCCCGGGCGTTTTCACCAGGGTGTCCTGGAGCACCACTATGCCCGCGTCCCGCAGCGCGTCGATCGTCCGGGCGCGGCCGTTGAAAAAGTCGTGGTTCCCGAGGGTGGCGTAGACCCCGTCGGGGGCGGAAAGTCTCGAGGCCTCCCGGGCGAATACCGGGATCTCGTCCCAGCCAAGGGTATCGTCCCCGCCGATAAGGATGCAGTCGGGTTTTTCCGCGTTGATGGCGTCGACGAGCCGCCGAAAGCGGGCGACGGAGAAGTTGTTGCCGAGATGCACGTCCGAGACGAAGGCGAGCCGGTACTCCCGGGCAATGCCGGATACCGGGAATTCCGGGTTCCGTACCCGGTCCACCCCGAGGGGGGGGATGCTTGCGCAGGAGGCGAGCAGCGCGAGCGCCGCGACGGGGGCAAACGCCGCGGCGGCGGAAAACGCCGGGAACCGGGCTTCCGTTCCCGCGGGTCCTGCCGGCTCCGTGACCGCTCGGCCAAGCGACGGCCCGACAACCCCCGGACGGTCCCGCGGGCCGGGAACCCGCATTCCTAACCGTTTCTTTTGCGCGTTGAAACCCATTCCCCGAGTATACCCGGAGCGGGAAGGCGCCGCAATTACTGGAGCAGCACCGCCGCCAAAATCGTTCTCCTCCTCCACTCCGGCCGGGAAACCGACTCGGCGCAAAACCGCTCGACGAGGCGCGCCGCCCTTTCGGTATCGTCCCTGCAGGATGCCTTGGGGTCCGTTTCGGTGCCTATGGTTCGGGCCCGCGTTATGGCGGCTTCGTAACGGTCGAGGTTCGCGAGAAAGTCGGGCAGGCGTCGTTCGAGTTCGCCGTGGCGGCACCACTCCCCGAATCCCGTGGACCTGAGTTTCCGGGCGTTCAGTTCCTGCTCGAACTGGCCTTCGACCGGGATGGCCAGCACGGGCTTTCCCAGGGCGAGGGCTTCCGAAATGCTTTGGTGTCCAGCGGGGGCCACGAGGGCCC